>CAYFZR010000012.1:0-3876 GCA_964347835.1 uncultured archaeon | reverse complement strand
ATATGCATAGGAAGGTGCGTTCAAATATGTCCTACAGATGCGATTACAATGTCTCCAGAAGAGTTCAAAGAGACAGGAAAGATCTTTCCAAAAATAGATGATAAGAAGTGTATAAAATGCGGTCTCTGCATAGAAGCCTGCGGATTTGAGGCGATATACCAGAAGAAAGAGGCTATAAGGGAGACAACTAGATTCGAAAGAGAGGCATTAGAGGAGGCCGGCAGATGAGGGGAATATCTCTTGAGGAGATTTCAAGAAGAGGTTTTTTGAGGATAACCCTCGAGACAGTAACCACCGCCATCATAGCAATGGTTCTGCTTGGAGAACTGGTTGTAAGCCGTGAAGGCGCTCCTCCTGTGATAAATGACAAGAATGAGACTGTTAGAGCAAAATTCATCGAATTTAAGGGTGAACCCAAATTAGCGCCGCCAGGAGCAATAGATGATTTTTTGTCCACGTGCGCAAGGTGTGGTATTTGCGTTGAGGTATGTCCTGTTGGCGTCCTAAGTCTGTATAGCGTGGGTTACCCAATACTCACAGATCAAGAAGGATGCATTTCATGGGTTGAAGACAAGGAACATTTCGAATTAGAAAGATGCGGTCTATGCGCGGCTAATTGCCCAACGGGTGCCCTTGTCGGCAAACGCGATTATCAGTTAAAATGGATACAACCAGAACTTCAGGCAAAACCGAAAAGATGGGTAGTTGGTCCTCGGAAAGGATCTGAAGAATAAGTTTTAATTAATGGCAAAAAATATTAATCTTGTCTTCTATTCTTTTAGGATATGCTCTGGAAGAAATTTTTATTTGACTTTGTACTGGGCGGACTCATAGTAGCAATTGTCGTCCTTGTGGCAAACTTAATAAGCCCCGTTATAGCAGGAATCATAGCCGCCATGCCTATAAGGCTTGCCACCTCGCTATTTTTGATAAAATTCCATGAGGGAGAATACGCCGCGGTAGAAGCCTGTCGAGGAATATTACATGGGGCTATGGGTGTTTTAGTATTTGCAGTTTCATTAACTTTATTAACAAAAAAATTTGAGTTTTATCCATCCTTTGGGGTTGCATCTGTCTTGTGCATAGTTACGACTTATCTAATGTACCATTTCTTGGGTTAGAGTTCCTCAAAGAATTATAATAAACGTTATACACGATCCACGTGTTGATAAAATTCATCTATTGTGTTTTGGCTTCGTTTTTCTATCCCGTTGACTCCTAAATCCTCAAAATTGTATAGATAAATTATATATTTAATTGAGTATATAAAACCTATAAAACCATTTAAATATCCTTTAATAGGTGCAGGGCTTTGAAAAAAATAATTTGGGAAGAGAAAGCTCAGGGTGCCTTAGAATACATGCTAATGTTAGCGTTAGCATTGGCCATAGTAGCGGTTCTCCTTACTTTCATAAGTGGAAAGGCTACTGACACTAAACAAAAGGCAGTGAGGGCATTCAACTATTCAAATGAATCAATTGAAGCATTCCTAGAGGAAGCCTTGAAATAAAACCAATAATCCAACATTTTGGCATTCTACTTTCCATTTAGCGAACTAAGAAATTCAGTAATAAAGTTCTTCCCTTCTATCGGAAAAAACTCGGATCTTTTTTCTAACATTTTTAATTTCTGATAGATCTATTTTAGACATAACGACTTTTTCTTCGTCTTTACCATCATCTAGTATTTCTCCATCCGGGGAAACTATTAAGGATGCGCCAAAATGCTTTTTTCCAATAGTGTTGCATGCACAATGAAATATTTGATTTTCGATGGCTCTAGCCCTAACTAAGGTACGCCAAACTTCCTCTCTTGGTTTAGGGAATTGTGATGGTGTAAAAAGAAAATCTATGCCTTTCAAGGCTAGAATTCTTGTTAACTCCGGAAAACGAATCTCATAACATATAATCACTCCTAATTTACATCTAGAAGTCTCAAAAACTCCTAAACTATCCCCTTCGCTGAAGTAATTTTTTTCATTCCCGTAGAGATGTGTTTTTCTGTATTTACCTAAGAAGTCTCCATCTTCAAATAAAATACAGGTGTTATAAATTTTATCTTCAAATTTTTCGATGATAGTTCCTAAAAAGACGACAGAAAATTCCTTAGAAAATTCTCTCATCTGGTCATAGGTAACTCCGGGTATAGGTTCTGCCAGTTTATCTATCGTCTTGTAACAGAAACCCGTGGAAAAGACCTCTGGAAGCAGTATTATATCGCATCCTGATTCTACCGCATTTTTAGCATATTTGAAAGCCTTAGATAAATTTGCTTCCTTATTGCATAAATCTATACCCATCTGTATGGCTGAGATCTTCATTTTTAAAACCCGGAGAAATTATCAATGTTAGGGAATTTAAAAAACTTTTGGGATAAACTAAAAAAAGATAAATGAATCCTGTAAACGATAAGGGAGGCGAATCCGTGATCTTCGAATTTGAGGGTGTAAAGCCTAAAATACATAGAAATACTCTCATATTTCCGAATGCGATCATCGTTGGAGACGTAGAGATCGGAGAGTACACTAGCGTCTGGCCAAATGCTATTATAAGAGGAGATCTTGATAACGTAAAGATTGGGAAATATACCCACATACAAGACGGTGCTGTTGTTCATACAGACTTTGATAACCCAGTAGAGATCGGAGACTACGTAACTATCGCGCATAACGCGGTAATCCATGGCTCTTTAATCGAAGACGAAGTTGTTGTGGGAATCGGGGCCTTGGTTTTAGATGGTGCTAAGGTTAGATCTGGTTCCTTTATTGGTGCAGGAGCCTTGGTTGGACCAAAAAAAGATATACCCGAAAACAGTCTTGTTTTAGGAATTCCTGGAAAAGTAGTGCGCAAACAAACCAAAGAAGAGAGAGAAAATATGCTTGAATCTATTACAAACCGATATTCGGAGTTGTTGAAAAAGTACCCTCCAGAGTTTTGGGAGGGATAGATAGGTAGGGATAGGATGGTAGGGATATGGTAATGGAGGTGTTTTCGTTGAAAAATCTGATTTTAAAAAGAGAGAATGGTATAATGAAGATCAGCATAAATAGACCTAAATTCCTTAACGCTTTGAATATGGAAACTTTAAGGGAATTAAAAGAGGTTATAGAAGATATAGAGGAAGATAAAGAGATAAAAGTTTTAGTCATTACAGGAGAAGGTAAAACCTTTGTTTCAGGCGCAGATATATCAGAGATGAGCGAAAAAGATGCGAAAGAGGCTTTGGATTTCTCTCTCTTGGGACATGAAATCTTTGAAATGTTAGAGAACTTAGAAAAGGTTACCATAGCTATGATAAATGGATACGCCTTAGGAGGGGGTCTAGAACTTGTTCTTGCTTGTGATATTAGAATAGCGAGCGAAGAAGCAAAGTTAGGATCTCCGGAGGTTAACTTCTCAATATGCCCTGGTTGGGGGGCAACACAAAGATTGCCAAGAATAGTAGGAGAAGGCAATGCATTGGAGCTTATACTCATGGCAGAGACAATAGATTCTAAGGAAGCTTATAGAATCGGCTTGGTCAATAGGGTGGTTCCCCCAGGAGATCTTCAAGAAGTAGTAATGGAAACTGCCAATAAATTGGCTGAAAAAAGTAACCTTGGAATAAGAATGGCGAAAAAAGCTATTAAAGAGAGGAAATTAGCCTTAGATTACGAAGGAACTTTATTCAGCATGTGTTTCTCTACTGGTGAGCCTCAAGGAAAAATGAAGGAATTCATGAAGAAGAGCTAACGTCATTAATCTTGTAACATTAACGAGCCCTCTCTATCAAGTATTTCGCTATTTTACCGGCTACATCTATTCCTGTGACCTTTTGTATCAACAAACCGGGCAACGGATTAACTTCTATTACCAAGAGTTCCTCCTTGTATTCGAG
>CAYFZR010000011.1:0-47236 GCA_964347835.1 uncultured archaeon | reverse complement strand
AGGGGCAGTCCGGTAGTCTCGTCATATCCCCTGACCAGTTGTTCGCCGACTAACTCTTGGAGATATATCTCTCCCGCGAATATTATCGTCCCTGCCATGAGGTGTCCAGAGTACGTCTTCCCAGCATCGTTAGCCAAGACGGCATGGGCATGAACCATGGGTTTTCCATCCTTCAACGATACGTTGCCAGAGCAACTGCTTATCTCTAGTTCCTGATCAATTTCGAAGGACATGTATTTTCTATTTTTCTGATCGTAGAAACTCAAGTTCGCTCTTTTAACTGCCCCGATGCAATAGAAAACTCCCAGGGTGATTTCTTGGTTTTCACAAAACTCTTGGACCGCTGCAAGAAAATCCCCGCCATTGGGGAGTCTGCCCAAGAAGATCCTGCCTACTTTGTACTCATTTGCTTTCATAACCTAACCCACGATGAAGAAGATTAATAAGGTTTATGCCTAGAGCATCAGCAACAAAAACAAGGAAATGACCGCAAAACTCAAGATCGTGTCAAAGAATATCAGCGTTGACGATAGATTTGAGTCGAGAGAGTATTTTGAGACCAAGAGGCTGTTCATTATCGCCGGAGGCATCGCTGACTCCATAATTATCACATAAGATATCAACTCTCCTAATCCTAGGAGCGAGCACACCAAGTAGGCGATTAAGGGCATGATAAGGAATTTGTTCATGCCTACAACCCAAATACTCTTTAAGTGCTTCCGGGTTTCACTCAGCCTCAAATACACGCCCAAAGCAATCATTACCACCGGCACGGTAGCTTGGTCTAAGAGCATAAGAATGTCCATGATAAGAGGATACGGACGGAGATCCAAGGCTACGAATAAGAAACCTAGGAGGATTGCGATAGTCGTCGTGGAGACGAAGAAGTGGGATATTAATTCCCCGTACGAATGTCCTCTGTCAGTTCCAATTTTCTGGGAGTACCCCGCTCCCAGGGTGAAGAAGAGAATGAACCACGTGAAAAGATAAAAAATCGCGATCTTAAGCCCCTCTTCGCCGAAACCTATCTTTATCACAGGGAGCCCTAGAAATCCGACGTTTCCAAAAACCGAGTTCAACACCACTGCCCCCTTCACTTCGTTAGCCTGGAAAAGCACGTGAGCGATTATATAGAAAACGAAGAACGATATTAGGATGATCGTCCCGACTATCAGGGGGAGCTTCGAATATAGGAACAGTTCGTCTCTATCCATTCTCAATAGGGCGACGAGGACCATTGCCGGCAAGAATACGTTGACGGCTAGACTGTTAAGCGTTGAAGCGCCGCCTTCGTCGATGAATCCAAGCCTCCTCGAGAAGTATCCGATGACGATTAGGATTAGAATCGTCAAAATCTTCTCATAGGCCATTCTCATCACTTAAAAAAGTTACTAAGCAAAGACCTTTGAAACCTCCTTCAGCATCTCCAACCCTTTTATTTCCCTATCGTAAAGAGGAATTTCCGCTAAAACCAGGCCTTTGAATTTTTCATCGATAAGAGACATATAACGCTCCTGTTCCTTCAACTTATTCAAAATGAAGGGCGATTCAGTGGCCATGCTTGGCATAACCATGTTCACTATGACACCGCCTATGGGTATATTGAATGCCCTGACCCAATAGACGAACCTCTCAACCACCGATATCGGCAGGACCAGAGGGAGAGTTACGAAGTAAAAGGCAGTCAATTCATGATCCGTCAGGATCTTTCTCACATCATCGGTCCTACTTCTAAACGTGAGCAGGTTGCTTACCATTGGATCCTCGGCCACCTCACTTAGGGTCTCCTTTCTGAAGGAGAGTTTTTTCCTCATGGACAATGCTTCCTGCCTGCTTTTTATCATCTTTCCGAGCCACATGTCGTATATCTTGCTCATGCCCAAGAGGCGGTAAGTGTGGGCTACAGGGGCTGTATCGAAAACTATGCAGTCGTATTTTCTTTCCAAAATCAGATCGCCCATCTCATCAAACATGGCCGATTCTTCGAATGCTGGGTTCGTCATGGCTGCATCTACGAAGGGTCCAGGGTCGATGGGAATATCGGCATATTTCAAAAAATCTAGGATTCTTTGCTTCGTCTCCCCTTTATACCTTGATACGGCCTCGCCCGTTTCTATCTCCAATGCATGCAAGTTAGAGCATCCTTCCACCCTAACCTCTCCTTTACCGATGAATTTTTGCTCAAAACAGCTAGATAAGCTATGCACAGGGTTAGTGGAGCTCAGCAGGGTCTCTTTCCCCAAGGTTTCGGATAAATATATGGCGACAGCACTTGCAGCTATTGTTTTTCCAACACCTCCCTTTCCACCGAAGAAGAAGTATCTCCTGTTTCTAATCGTGTCCAAAAACCTCATGCTACTCACCATATATCATTTTCGTAGCCTTTTCCAAAATCTCTAACCCCTTTGGTTCCCTGTCCATCATTGCAACTATAGCGCCTATGCGATTCCCAAATTTTTCCTCAATGATTTCTATGTTTTTCTGTTGCATTTGGATTCTATTCTTCAAAAACTGGGGAACGGTATCGTCCTGTATTAATTCCGCGGGGTATACCTGATTCACAATAACGCTGCTCAGCTCAATGCCGAATTTCTTAAATTCATCTATCGCTATCTCGGTATCCCGTATGGCCATGGCTTCAGGAATCACAACATAGAATAGGACTGTTTTATCTCTCCCAGTGATGATATCCGCCACGAAATCTAGCCTTCTTTTAATATCCTGTAATTCTTCCAATATGCCCACGTGCTCTTCGATCTCCTTTTTGAACCTATCCCCCGTTAGTTTTTTCAATCTCTCGTCCACTTCAGCAGCATTCATGCTCACTTTGACTACCTTATTTATCCAGGTTTCAAGCAATGAAGCCATTGACAGAAATCTTATGGCATGTCCGTGGGGCATCATATCGAAAATGTAGTAATCATAATCTCCCCGCATTATCAAATCCACCATGGCATCGAAGGTCGCGCTCTCGGACATAGCCGGTTGAGAAGAACTGCCCTTTATATAGTCATCGATTTCTTCAGGGACTCCTCCATACTTCTTAACTATCTTCTCTCTAATCTCTTTTTGATAATCCTCTACCTTCTTGTCAGCATCTATCTCGAGTACGTAGAGATTTTCCGCAAGTTTCACCTCACCCTTTCCAAAAAAATCCTTCTCAAATATGTCGCTTAGCGAAGCCTGCGGATCCGTTGAGAATACCACGACCTTTTTTCCTTTCTGTGCCAGCCAGACAGCAGTTATAGCAGAAAGAGTAGTCTTACCAAGCCCGCCTTTGCCAGCGAACAGCAAGTATCTTACCCCTGCCCTTTCGACTATATCTTTTAATGAGGTTATATTGTTAACCCCCTATTATCGTATCCGTTAAATCCCTTTCCCTCAGCAGTGTCATCTTCCATTTTTTGACGTGGGGCACCACATGAGGCAATAGGCGCAGGGAATAGTATGGGGGCAAAATAGGTATACCAACCACGTCTCCTATTGTAATCAACATGAATAAGTGCTCCATGTGCATTCTCTGCTTTAAAGAATAAGTAGCCATATCATGCGCTGCCATACCATACATGAAATCCGACACGGCTTTTTTTATGTCCTTCAGCTTCATAGTTTCACTTCGCTTTCAAAGGTCAATATAACGGTTTTGAAGAATTTTTAAAATAGAAAAAGCGGAGGAGGCTATTCCTCCTCACCTCCATCTGTTGCAGTTACCGGGACTGGTTTTACCTTCAGCCTGCCAAACGCATTGTATATGTCCACGCACATGATCAAAGCCGCTATCACCAAAACCGCTCCTATCACTCCGGCTATGATGTTGCCACCTGCCTTCACTGCTTCACCTGCAGCGAGGAAGCCAGTTCCCGCTTTAAACACACCGTAACTCGCGAAGATCAGCGCCGATATGGTAGTCACTATCATGAATATCCCCGGTATCCCCGAAATTATCCATGGCTTCTTTTCGTTCAGCAGCCAAAGGGCGGCAATCCACAAAGCTAAGCCTGCCATAAGCTGGTTTGAGCCACCGAACAATACCCAGATGTAGAGCCACAGTGCTCCTATGCTCGGCGAAGCCAAGATGAACACCACAATAGAAAACACTATTGCCGAGACGTACATATTTTTCAAAGGCGAAATGGCATCTCCAGCCAGCTCAGTTAATGTCACTCTGGCGACTCGGACAGCAAGAACCAGCACTCCTAGAGCCAGTCCAACGAACATCGCTCCCACCAGCGCTTGAGCCAGCTGACTGCCTCCCAATAGCGAGGCACCGCTTTTACTGAATATCGCCGCAGGACCGCCCAGGGCACTAGCCTCGTCTAAAGTCAAGACCGCTACAATGGAAAGAGCAACTAGCGATAAGATGCCCTCGCTCATCATGGAACCACCGCATATAGGGAGTACATCTGTCTCCCTGTCGATCTGTTTCGCCGTGCCCGAGCTGCTGACTAGGCTGTGCCAGCCGGAAATGGCTCCGCATGCAATCGTGACGAATAAAAGAGGCCATAATGGCCAGCCGTTAGGCGCGACGAAACCCTCGAATGCCGGCCTCACGTATGTTGGATTTCTAAAGACCAAAGCCAAGACCAACAGGATCAACGAACCGTATACCAAGTAGAAGAACATGTACAGGGTTGGCTGGGTAAATCTCCATATAGGTGTGATAGCAGCGATGATGCTCACGATTAATACGAGTACTATCCAAAAATCGACGTTGGCTATGCTGATTGGCACATAGGAACCCACGAACAGCCCTATAACAATAAGGACCAACCCGATAGTCGTTGCGGTTACAGGATTCATTTTCATCTTATAGACCATGTGCCCAAAGAGGACTGCTACTAGCAGAACTACTACCACTGGTGCAACCGCCTGGACGTTGGCCGTTAATAGTCTACCACTCAATGCGGCGAAGGCCGCGCAAAGCAGAAATAAGTAAAACACCATGAACAGCAAGAGCAATTTTCTGGTCCTCGAACCTATCAGGCTGTAGCTCAAAGGACCAAAGGTTTTACCCTCGCTTCGAACTGTGACCATGGTAGACATGTAATCTTGCACCCATCCGATTAGGGTGACTCCAAATATAATCCAAAGTAAAGCCGGCAGCCAACCCCACATTATCGCGACTATGGGGCCTACTACTGGCGCTAAACCGACTATACCCTTGAACTGAAAACCGAACAGCACGTTCTTGTTGGTTGGGAAAAATTCGACCCCATCCATATAGGTTCTTGCAGGCGTGGATCTTTCCGGATCGGCAGAAATAATTTTTCTATCCACCCACCTAGCGTAAACATAGTAGACTAAAAAGAATATCACTATTCCGGCTATCAAAACTAATGCAGGTCCCACTATTTCATCCCCCCTTTTTTACTTTTATTGTTATATATCACCGTTTTATTTTTATTGGTTTATATAACTTTCCTTTTAAAAAGAGATACTATCGATTTAAGCCACAAATGAGAGTGAGTAATCCCTGAATTCATCGAAATAGCCGTTTTTCAGCTCCGACAGGCTCATCACGATAATTTTTTCTTTGTTCCAAAATTTTATATTCTAGTGGATCGGTGTTAGGTCATGAAAAATTGTGTTAGAGATAATAACCCCAATGCCAACCTTCTTCTCCCACTGCCCCCATTGCGAGACCATGCTCAAAAAGGCAGACGTAAACGTCAATGAGGAAATTTTCTCCAGCTATCCAAGAGACGTACAAGAGGATTACTTTAAACTTAGCGAGTTAACCAGAGAAGTAAAAAAGTTCTATGGAGAGAGACTTTCCATAAAAGTGATTGATCCCATGTCCTTTGAGGGCATTGCCAAATGCATAAGGTACCGGACTAAAAAATTTCCCCTGTTCGTGGTGAACGGTAAAGAAAAGATGACGGGATGGCTCGACATAGAAGAGCTGAAAGATCTCGTGGGTAAACACATCAACTAGTGGAATTTGTCCTTACCACCCAACCTACAATTGCCCAACTCTCATGACTAGAAACAATTATATTACGCTAAGGCACTTTTTTATACATGGTAAATGAGGTTAGATTAATTTTCATCATCGCATTTCTGGCGATAATTGTATTTATGATAGGAAACCACATCAACAGTAAAAAGCTGAATAAATACGCGAAATTACTGCAGGATAAAGCAGAAGACAGAAAAGTCAAATACGCACCCTTTGGAACAGACGGCTTCAAGGCGAGGATTCTTTACGATGAAGGGACTCTAAGCCAATTAGACCTGTCTGTTAGACTTGTGGATCGATATAACTTCATGCACCACGTGCTTAAATTTTATACTAAAGACTCGGATACCCTCGTAGTGTGGTTTCGATTTAGGGATGTGACAAAAAAGAAACCAGTAATCGATAAGCTAAATCCGCTCTCTCCCAGGCTCCTGAAGGAGGAAGAAAAAAGAATACAAGCAGTTTTTGATAAGATCGACGAGAAAAGGTTAAACGAGATCTATGACGCCATTTTGTGGATTTAACGCAACAATCCTCTAAATGTCAAAACTTCTTCGTCGTCTTTTCTCTAAAAATGACACCAGCGAATAAAAGCACTGGTTTATGGGCGCTCGAACATTTACCTCCCTCCCCCTTTCAAAGACTATCTTATTCAAGGCTTCTACCTCGGTTCTCCTGCCTCGTTCGAAATCTTGGAGCATGGAGGTTTTGAAGTCTCCGACGTTCTTAGAAAGTTCTAGGGCATCATCAATGGTGCTTTCATCTAGCTCTACGCCGCTTTTCTTGGCGACTTCTATGACTTCATGCATGGCATCAACTGCGATTTCCTTCAATTTCGCGTCACGCATCACATCGGCTACAGTTGCCCCGGTAATCGTTGTCAAGGCGTTGAAAGCCGCGTTCCATACCAACTTTTCCCACTTGAGTTTTACTATTTCACCAGATACCTCTAAGGGTATCTCGGCTTTTGAAAACATTTCAGCAATCTCCTTAACTCGATCGGTTACCCTACCATCTAATTCACCCAGGGCAATTTTTCCAACAGCAGAATGGCGTATGACTCCAGGCTCTTCGAGGCTGACTCCTATGTACGCTACGCCTCCAAGGATCTTCTCCCAGCCGACTGATTTGGCGATCTTCTCATCGTTGTCGATGCCGTTTTGTAGACTCAAGATGGTGGTTTTTTCTTGAATCATAGGAAAGCACAGCTGTATCGCCTCCTCGGTATCGTAGGATTTCACTGTGAATAGAATCAAATCCACCGGACCGACTTCTCTCGGATCTGAGGTTGCTCTAACCTTTGCTTTAAAATCTCCCTTGTAGCTCTTGACGAAGAGCCCTTTTTCCTTCATCGCCTGCAGGTGTTTTCCCCTCGCGATTAGGGTAACATCTACCACGCTTTTGGCTAAGATACCGCCGAAATATCCGCCGACAGCTCCAGCACCCATGACCGCGACCTTCATGTGCCTCATCTCATTTTGTTCAAGAACTCTATGTTCCAACTTCTACTATACCCTTCACTTTGTATCTATAGCGCTCATGAAACATCATTCCAAATCAATCCAATATCCTCTATTTCACAGTCAACGATGTCTTTTCTCTTTAAAGGACCTACTCCTGCCGGAGTACCTGTAGATATTATATCACCGGGTTTTAACGTCATTATACCCGATACAAATTCAACTAACGAGTTACAGTCGAATATCAGGTTTTTTGTGGTTGAATCCTGTTTTACCTCGCCATTCAATCTTAATTTTATTTTAAGATTATTTGGATCTAATTCGTTTTCAATGCAAGGTCCTATGGGGCAAAAAGTATCAAAACTCTTTGATCTTGTCCACTGTCCATCCTTCCTCTGCAAATCTCTCGCTGTCACATCGTTTAAAATTGTATAACCCGCTATTACATCCTTTGCGTCTTCCTTGCTTACATTCCTGCATGTTTTACCAATTACAATTGCAAGTTCTACCTCATAGTCTACGTGATTAGATTGTTTAGGATAAACTATGGTTTCTTTGTGCCCAATTATGCTAGAAGAAGGTTTCAGAAATAATATGGGTTCTTCAGGAATTTCTAATCCCAACTCTTCAGCATGATCCTTGTAATTTAAACCGACGCAGATAACCTTCTCCGGATAAACCGGAGGCAGTATTTTGACTTGGAATACCTCGAACTCATCTATTACCTGGTATTTATTTCCCTTTAATAAATCAAAAATTTCTAGATCTGTCTCTAGGATTTTTTCTCCGGACAAAATGCCTTTTTTTTCTATGCCTTCCTTTGTGAACCTAACTACCTTCACTTTCTAGTCCTCCATTTTCCTAATCCAGTCTTTTAATCTTCCTTCCATCGGGTCCTCTTCTATATTTATTGAATTCTTTTATCAATTCGAGTTCCTTGTCCCAAAATACAGGACCCTCTTTGCAAACACGCCAACCAGTTGTATCTACGCAGCATTGACCGCATAAACCAATGCCACACTTTATGTATCTATGGAGACTTATTTGACATGGAATATTGTTTTTCATTGATATCTGAACGGACTTATACATCATCGGCTCTGGACCGCAAGCTATACCGAGATCGTAACTAGAGGTTTTTAAATGGGTCTCATACAAGTCTGTAACGTATCCTTTGTATCCGAGGCTCCCATCGTCCGTTGATACTTCAACACTTGAATTCTCTCTAAGCCTATCTAAGAAAATCAGTTCTTCCTTTTTCTTAGCGCCTAAAAGAACCGTAAACTCTTTTTCATATAACTCTGGTAAGGGGACTAAGGGCGCGATTCCAACTCCTCCTGCTACCAATATAATTTTCTCTCCAGTAATTTCAAATGATCTTCCAAAAGGACCTCTTACTCCTATTAAATCTCCCTCTTCTTTCCTATGCAACGCTTGCGTAGCATCTCCCAACTTCTCTACAGTTATTCCAAGAGGGTCGAATGAAGAAATCGCCATTGGTATCTCATCCACTCCTGGAATCCATATCATGATAAAATTTCCTGGTTTCGCTTCTATAGTTATATTTAAAAGAAAAGTCTTTACTTTAGGCGTTTCTTTGAAAATTTCTTTTATCTCAACCGATGCAGGCTTGCCCATATTAATCATGCGCCAAACCAACCAGATTTTTTGGGGATTTAAAACCTTTTTCCACCATATATTCTTTCAATTCTTTAGATATTGCATCAAATATCTCCAATCCTCTATAGTAAATTCCGCTTCCAATTCCAACGCAAGATGCTCCTGCTAGCATAAATTCTATAACGTCACTTCCGTTTAAAATCCCGCCAACTCCAATTATAGGAATTTCAACCGCTTCGGATATTTCGTAAACACATCTTATCGCAATAGGCTTTATACAGGGACCTGAAAGTCCTCCAAAACGATTACTCAATATAGGCTTAAAGGTATCGACGTCTATAACCATTCCCGGTCCTAATGTATTTATGGCTACAACCCCGTCTGCACCTGCTTTTTCGCATTCTAAGGCAATTTCTACTATATCATTAACATTAGGAGTAAGTTTCACAAAAACAGGCTTGCTTACAGAATTTTTTACAGATTTTACGACTTCTTTGGTCATTTCAGGATCTTTTCCTATTAATCCTATTCTTTCGTGAGGACAAGAGATATTTAACTCAATAATACTCGCATATTCATCTACGAGAGAAGATAATTTTCCAAATTCCTCAGGATCTTTTCCAAATATGCTCACTATCATGGGAATTTCTTTTTTATTTAATATTTTCAATTCTTCTATGTATTCCTTATAACCTGGATTCGAGAGACCAATACAATTTAACAAACCGCTTGATACTTCACAAATAACAGGATTGGGATTTCCAACTCTCGGTTCTATACTCAAGGACTTGGTTGTTACCGCCCCCGCTCCACTTTCATAAACTCGAAGTAAAGAGTTACCTGTCTCTCCTAGTATTCCACTCGCTAATATCAATGGATTCCTTAAAGATAAACCACATAGTTCTGTATCTAACATCCGAACCACCAAAGTTTGATATAGTAAGATCTGATATCTTTTTAGATGCTTATATTTAGGTTGTTGTATTATGGATATCGATATGATAAGAATAACTACACCATCAAGAATACATATTTCCCTGATAGACCTAAATGGTAGCATAGGAAGGGTGGACGGAGGCATCGGACTAGCATTAAATGATCCTAGAATAATCCTTGAGGCAAAGGTCTCTGATAAATTAAAGACTAACTGTGAGGGGGTAAAAGCAGATAGAATTCTCAATTCGGCTAAAAACGTATTAAAACACTGCAATATAGATGGTGGGATTGATTTTAACTTAATAGAGGACTTTCCATCTCATTCAGGTCTAGGCTCTGGTACTCAACTCTCCCTTGCAAGCGGTTTTGCTGCATGCCGACTTTACTCTGTGGATCTACCAGTAAGAGAAATAGCCAGAATAGTCGGCAGGGGAGGAACCTCTGGAATAGGGGTAGCAGCCTTTGAAACTGGGGGTTTTATAGTGGATGGAGGTCATACTTTCGGGAAAAATAAAGAAAAAAAAGATTTTAGACCGTCTTCTGCCTCAAAGGGTATAAAACCTCCACCGGTAATATCTCGAGTAGATTTTCCTGACTGGGATATTGTGCTTGCGCTGCCAAACGTAGAGAAGGGTGCCCACGCAAAAAAAGAGGTTGACATATTCAAGAAATACTGTCCTTTGGACATAGAAGAAGTAAGAGAGTTGTCTCATCTGATACTTATGAGGCTACTCCCGGCTGTGGTGGAAGAGAATATAGATTCATTCGGAGAGGCAATAAGGAGTATACAGAACATTGGTTTTAAGAGGATTGAGGTAGAACTTCAACATCCCGTTGTGAAAAAACTTTTAAAAGAATTGAATGAAGTATCTTATACAGGAATGAGTTCTTTTGGTCCTTTAGTATTCTCTTTCACCCATGACGGGAAAGAAGTAGCGAAATACGCATTAGAAATAATGGAAGAGAGCGTTAAGGGAAAGGTGTGGATTACAAAGGCGAATAACATAGGGATTAAAATAGAGGGTTTTTAATGCAAGAGTTTTATTTGCTTCAAACTCCCTTTGGCGTTTTTTTATTAAACGAAAAAGGTAGCATCGTGGACAAAATTATATTCAAAAAAGATTTTGCTGATAAATGGATAAAGATGAAAAAAGGAGAGGTAATACCTGAATTGGAAGAATTGATCGAAAAAAATCGCGCAAGTAAACTAATATTAGAGAACAAACGTTTATCGGAAAAATTGAGTATCAAAACAAAGGTAGAGTTTCCTTGTAAAGTAATAGAGAAAAAGAGAAAAGAAATGTATAAACTTGCTGTTGAAGAAGGTGTTATAAAAAATAAGAAAGATTTCAGGTCTTTTATAAATAATATTGCTTTAGAGGCGGTTAAACTTGAGATAAAAGATATTATAGGAGAAGAAGACAAATTGATAATTAATGCAGTCAGGACATTGGACGATTTAGATCAAAGCATAAACATCTTAATTCAAAGGTTGAGAGAGTGGTACTCCCTACATTTTCCAGAATTGGATAAGACAATCGAGGATCATTCAAAATATGTAAGTTATGTAAGATTAGGAGACAGAGAAGAAATAGGAAAGTTAGATGAAAATCTTAAAAAAATTCAGGCCACTTCTATGGGAGTAAAACTGAGAGAATATGACATGGAAACTATAAAGAGACTTGCAAGCTGTTTAGATGAATTATATAAGTACAGAGAAGAACTTTTAGAATACACAGAAACTTTTATGTCTGCTTTTGCTCCAAATCTCTCTAAAGTGGCGGGTCCTATTTTAGGTGCGAGATTAATAACACTTTCAAATGGTCTCAAAGAACTTGCATCTCTGCCTGCTAGCACTATTCAAATATTAGGTGCTGAAAAAGCGTTTTTTAGACATCTAAGACAAGGAACAAAACCTCCAAAACACGGTATTGTTTTCCAACATCCTATGGTACATAAGGCACCTGTTTGGCAAAGAGGAAAGATATCAAGGTCATTTTCAAGTAAAATAGCTATCTGCGCTCGTATAGATGCCTACTCCGGTGAGGATAGGTCTGATGAAATTCTGGAGGATCTAAAAACGAGAGTAGAACATATAAAAAACAAATATCCGAAGCCAAAGAAGAGGATAAGATGATAGAAGAGATATTTCCAGGCGTATTTTTGGACAATGAGACGAAGGATTTACTCACCTTAAATTTGGATAGGGGCAATAAAGTCTATGGAGAAAAGTTAGTATCTTTCAAGAATAATGAATACAGAATTTGGAATCCTTACAGGAGTAAACTTTGTGCCATGTTACTGAAAGGTATGGTTTCCCCTATAAAAAAAGGCACGAATATTCTATACCTTGGCGCTGCCTCAGGCACTACTGCGAGTCATATTTCAGATATAATCGGACCTGAAGGAAGAATATATTGTGTAGAAATATCTCCTCACGCCTTAAAAAAATTAATAGTTTTATGTGAAAGAAGAGAGAATATGATACCTATCATGGGAGATGCGAATAAGCCCAGTTCATACTCGTTCCTGATAGAGGACATAGATCTAATTTACCAAGATATAGCACAGCCTAACTTAACTGATATTTTTTTAATCAATGCCGACGCTTTCTTAAAGGAAAAGCGTAAAGGGGTCTTATGTATAAAGACGAGAAGTATAGACGTAACCAAAGATCCAAATAAAGTATTCAAAGAAGAACAAGTAAAGATAGAAGAAAGAGGGTATAGAAAACTTTATTCGAGTACTTTAGACCCATTCGACAAAGATCATGTATCAATTTTGGTAGAGAAGGAAATAAAATAGAGTAGTGATAAAATAATGTACGAAAATTTTCGTAGAGAAGAGGTACAAGAACTATACGCAAAGATGGCTCCATTCTATAACGGGGAAGATTCCTTTCACGAGACTTTATTTTACAAAAGATTGACAGAATTCGTAAAAAAAATTGATACTGGGGACTTTATTTTAGATATAGGTTGTGGAACCGGCTTTCCATCTCAATTACTCCTTTCTATGGGAAAGAAAGTTATTGGGATCGACATTTCTTTGGAATTAATAGTGAGAGCCCCAAAAAACATGGGTTACATACTTTCTGATGCTCAATACCTTCCTTTTAAAAAAGAGGCCTTCGATTCTGTGGTATCATTAGGAGGGGTATTAAATCACATACCAAACTACATTCTTGCCCTATCTGAGATAAATAGAGTATTGAAGAAAGATGGTATTTTTATTTTTGATGTTGAAAATAAATGGAATTTAGAATTCTTATGGAGGTTAATAGGTTTTTATGGAATATCTCTAGCAAAAGAGGCATTTTTCTCCTTAAGACCAGGTCCGAGTATAATGACGTGGCAGGATTTTTCCCATAACGTAAATCCTGATAAGATAAAACCCAATAAAATAAGTGAAGATAAAATAAGTAAAGATAAAATAAAGATAAAACAACATTACTTCACCTATAATTCTATGTATAATTCTTTAAAGGATAATGGTTTTTCTTCTGTCAAGACATATTCAATAAACTTGTTAACTCCGTTGATACCCCCAAGTAACTATAAAAGTAAAAACATAGAAAAAATAATAGGAATTTTAGCCAAAATCGAAGATCCATTTTTAGAAAAATTTCTTTGTAGATTTGGGGGCAGTATGTTGTTCATATGTAAGAAAGCGTATTAATTGATGAGATTATAATCTTGTATATTATATATCAATTAAATCAGTTCGATTGGTAATTAAAAGGAAATTGGTGGTTAGGTATCACACTAAGGAGTATATGTTTTATATTAGGAGCGCTCGACATAGTCGTCAGAAAATTTAACGGTCGATTAAATGAAAAAAGCCGATGAAAAACTTTCAGAATTAAAAAAGGGAAAAGCAGATTTGAAAAAAATTGAGATAAAATGGTTTTCACTGAATGAGATTAGAGAGATTACCAAGGATCACATATTCATAATAATTGTAATCATATTCTTTCTCGGAATTCATACATTTAATTATCCCTTAAACTATAGAAGTACTGACGAAACCGTCTACATTTTTGAAGCGAAGAATTTCGATATACTTAAGACCCGTCATCCCCCTGTTTACCCTTTTATTTTAAACTTAACCTCTTCAATTTTAGGTTATGATTTGAAGTGGGCTGAACTCGTGAATATTTTATTTACTCTTGGAACAATGGTGGTTATCTATCTAATCGGATTAAACTTTTACAACAAGAAAGTAGGTATTTATGCAACCGTGCTTTTTGGGGCAACTGTGCCTGTATTGGTCTATTCTCATAGAGTTTTGATAGAACCTGTATTAACATTCTTCATCGCCCTTACATTTCTACTACTAATTTTAGATAGTCCCGTTATGAGCGGAATCTCTCTGGGAATAGCTCTGATGATAAAAGACCAAGCATATTTCCTTGTACCCATAATTATTACTTATTTGTTAATAGAAAAAAATATTAGAGATGGTGTAAAGGATTTTGCAAAAACCATTGTTCCAGCAATTATAATCTTTTCACCATGGCTTTACAGAATAATTTCAGAGTACGGTATCCTCCACTACTTCATTTGGAGATCTACCTATGTAGGAATGACGACCAAGGTACAACCGGCGTCATTCTACGTTATGAATCTCAGCTCAGAAATAGGTATTCTTTCTATATTATTCTTGTTCTTAGGCATATTTTCCATTCTCGTGAGAAGACAGAGAAACGATCTAATTATTTTACTATCTTTTCTAATTTTCTTTATACCAGTTTCTTTGTTCCGCGTAAAAGCCTGGTACTACATGCTACCAGCCTTTCCTTTCATGGCGTTGATCGCTGCTATTGGGCTCAGAGATGTTGGTAGGATTATATCCAAAGAATTGTCAGAAAAAGAGTCAGATATTATAATTTTATTTATTCTTACGGTAACGATATTCTTCCCTTTGAAAACCGGTATAATGAATTTATCTTACTTGAAAAACTTAGATCTTGGAGCTGATAGAGCAGGAGAGTACTTGGTTCAAATAACAGATGAAAACGATGTTGTAATGGTAAGTTGGTGTAGCGGATACTACGATTACTACACCCACTTTAAAAGAGAGCCCATCGGTTTTCCAAAAACCGAAAAAGAATTGCTAAAAATAGGTCCAGATTTCATTGTATTAGACTTCAACAATCCGGGGATGATAGATGCACCCTTGGCTAAAGAATATGCATACAAGATGGTACCGGGATACGAAGTTCTAAAGGTCTTCAAGACAGATGGAAACCCTATTGCCATCTTAAAAAAGTCCAGTAGTTAGCGATTTATTTTAATTGTTTTCGGATTTTTTGTGTTCTTACAAGCCAGTACTATATGGAGATCAAAAAGGTGAGAGAGCGGTGACTTAACAGTATTAGTTACGTTAAAAAATTGATTCGACAAGTTAGTTATGCTGGTTTCATCATACACATTAAAATGCCCCGGTGCAATCGAATCGGAGAGATCTTTAATTAAAAATCTTAAACCTATTCTTTTTATCAAATTCTTAATTCTAACGATTTTCATATCGTTTGGAACACTGACAATGATGGAACCATCATCCCTGCATACTCTTTTTACTTCTGTTAGGGTTTTTTCAGGTGTTGGTATGTGTTCTATAACTTCAGAGCATATTATCTTATCAAAAATACCCTTTTTAAAGGGGAGGTTGTTGGCATCCCCCAGAACTAATAAAACATTTGGATTTTTACCCAGAGACTTCTTTGCTTCCTTCAATGAGTAAGAAGAAATATCTATTCCGACAACCTTCGTTTTATTTCCTATCTTATTAGTTATATATCCCTCTTCGCATCCAACATCCAGAACAACTTCGTTTTCTCGAGGCTTTAAAAGTCCAAGAATGATTTTTACCCTTTTGTTTTCTATCAATCTTATCAAAGGATTTGGACTGTAATATTTAAGCCTCATCGGATATTTTTTGTTCAACTCTTCATTAAGTTTCCTAATGTCCATTGTCATTGATCTTACCCCGATACTCAATTTTATAAGTGCTCTTATTCAGTAGCGCTGCCCCTATGGATGCGACAAACAGACTCGATACCAGTGTTATCATGATGGAAGCTCCCAACGCATCTTGGGGTGATACATTTACAATCGAAAATAAAAAAACTATAGCAGCATCTCTTGTCCCTATTCCAGATAGAGTTATAGGAATTATCCCTACTAAAACAGCTGTTGAAAAGAATGCAACTACTACTTTGAATGGTTGATTTATATTGAAGGCGAGAAAAATCATATAAGCCTGAACCATGTTCAAAATCCAAATTCCCAGCGATATTGCAAAGATAGTCACTATGGTCTTCTTTGTCTTTATCTTAGTAAAACCACTGTAGAATAATTCAATAAATCCCATAGCTTTGTCAACAATATATTTTCTTCGAAAAAGCAAAAAAAATCTTGACGATATGCTCAATAATATTCTTTTCCCGAAATTTTGATCGGTAAGCAGCCAAAAAGTGAAAATTAGGAAAGCGCCTGAAAAAAAGAGGCTTATCGCATATTCTCTGGTAAAAGATCCTAAAGTGAACGCAGTACAAAATATTAGCCCATATATTGCAAAAGAAAATATCATTAAGAGGTCCATAACTTTGTCAATAAATACTATGGAAACCGATTCTCCCAATGGAATGCCAAAAAGATTCCTGATAAAAAATGCTCTTCCTGTTTCTCCTATTCTGGATGGAGTAATCGCGCCCAAAAAAACTCCGATAAAAGTTATACCAACGACATTTTTAACGTCTGATTCAATTCCTCCGCTGTCTATCAATCTTTTCAATCTAAAAGACCTCAAGAAAACAATAAACAAGGAAAGTAATAATGTGATGGTGATAATACCTTTGTTTGCATGAAAAAATGCATTAATAACATTGTCTATTCCGAGGAAATAAACTAAGGCGGCCAAAATCGATATACTGACTAAAGCCGGAACATAAGTCCTCAATCTAATCCTTAACATACTCCTAAATTATGGTGTTACCCTAAATAAATGTTCGTGGATTGTTATTTATGTAAAAAGGTATTATTTCATAAGATTATTATAGATAAGGATAGAAATATTTTAAAGAGCGTGTAAGTTATGACCGAAGTATCTGTTGTCCTGCCCATGTACAACGAAGAGGAAAACGCTGAGAATACTATTCGTGAAATTATAAAAGTTCTTGAAAAGAATTATTCCAGTTTTGAAGTAGTTGTGGTAAACGATGGAAGTACTGATAGCACAGGGGAAATAATCGAGAAAATTTCTAAGAAAGATCCAAGAGTCAGGTTTTTAAATCATTCAAGAAATTTAGGAAAGGGTAATGTTTACAGAACTGCATTTCCCCACCTTAAAGGCGATTTTGTTGTAACAATAGACGCCGATCTAAGTTATAGTCCCAGTGAGATTCCATCTTTAATTGAAAATTTGAAAAACAAAAATGTTGAAATTGTCCTAGGATCGCCGTACACAAAAGGGGGAAGAGCAGAGAATGTACCATTTTTCAGGCTTTTAATTAGCAAAATAGGTAATAGAATTTTAGGATTTTCTTTGGGAGCCGATTTACACTGTGTAACTGGTATCTTCAGAGCCTATAGAAGAGATGTAATTCAATCGATATATTTAGAATCCAACGGAAAGGAGGTTGAGCCTGAAATCATCTCAAAAAGTATTTCAATGGGTTATAAAATTTTAGAGGTACCTGCAACCCTTAAAAGACGAGTAAGGGGCAAATCCAGTTTTAAACTCAAAAAAGTAATGTTTCCTCATCTCATGCTGTCCTTTTTATACCGGCCCATGATCCTTTTTGGTATTCTAGGTATAATATTCACCCTGCTTGGTCTTCTCTCTGGGTTTTACATTATATATCTCTGGACGGAACAAGCCCTCAATCCGGAGAGGCCTCTGATGATTCTCTGCGCCATGTTCATAATAGTAGGCGTACAGATGTTCGCATTCGGATTCATTTCAACTCAGAACACCATATTGGTTTCTGAGATTCATCGTCTTCAATCAGATATTTTGCGCTTGAAAAGAGAGAAATGAGTAATTATAATAAGGTTTATCTTTTAATCTTTGTTATTATGATCTAATAGACCAGTTTTAAGGCTACAAGTATCAATATCACGGCGAATATTTTCTTGAAGACGTCTGTTGGTATGTATTCAATAAAGTGAGCGCCAATTTGTGCTCCAATTATTCCACCAATGGCTAATGCTAAGCCGATTTTGTAATTCACGTTCTCAAGAGAAGCATGGGCTATTAATGCCGACAGAGAAATGAGTACGACCACTAAGAAGGATGTGCCAACAGATTCGTCTGCAGAGAATCCTAGAAGCAAGAGGAGAGGAACTACTACAAAACCTCCCCCCAATCCAATTGTAGCCCCTACAATTCCTATTAGTAAACCTATGAAGAACAAAATATATAGGGTCATATTCGGAATTTTTACGTGCAGGTTTAAAAGGTTATCTAAGAAATATATGAGAGTGACTTAAATGGACTATGAAAAAATTGCAGCGGAGATTCAAAATTGGATTAGAGAAAAAGTAAAGCAGGCTAACGCAAGAGGTGTAGTTATTGGATTAAGCGGTGGTATTGATTCCTCATGTACAGCAGTATTATGCAAGAAGGCTCTAAAAGAGAATGTTCTAGGATTAACCATGCCCTGCCACAGCGATCCCTTGGACGAGAGGCATGCGATATTAATAGCGGAAAAATTTGATATAAGGAGAGAAAAGATAGATTTGACTTCGTTATATGATAAATTCCTAGAAATCTTGCCTGATGGTGATTTGATGGCAAAATCTAACCTCAAGCCAAGATTAAGAATGGTTACACTATATTTTTTTGCAAACGCTAACGGTTACTTGGTCTGCGGGTCTGGTAACAAAAGCGAGTTGACGGTTGGATACTTCACGAAATACGGAGATGGAGGAGTAGATCTTTTACCCTTAGGAGGGCTATACAAGACTCAAGTAAGAAAACTGGCAAGAATGTTAGGAATTCCAAAAGAAATCATAGAAAAGTCGCCTTCAGCAGGATTGTGGGAAGGACAAACAGATGAAGGAGAGTTAGGTATAACCTACGAGAGTTTGGATAAAATTTTAAGGGCTATAGATGAAGAAAGATTTGAAAAAATTGAAAAAAAAGATATTGAGAATATTAAAGAGATGATAAAAAAGTCAGATCATAAAAGAAAGATGCCAGAGATCTTTGATATAAGAGACTTGTAAATTACTTAATAATTTCCGGTCTCTTATCGAATTTACTCAAAAATTTCAGTTAATATCTGAATTCTAAGATCTCTGATCCTGAACATTTGATGAATCTGTTTCCTCCTTTCCATACCATAAAACTCTTTGCGGGAAGGGAATCTGTATTCCTTCTTCTTCTATCGCTTTTTTTATCTTCCATAGTAACTCCATTTTTACTCCGTACCAGTGTTTTGAGGGGGCCCAGATATTAGCTCTAATATTTACGCTGCTATCTCCCAGTTCATCTACAAAAACCACTGGAGCAGGATCTGCTAAAGCGAGAGGGTGGTCCTCTATGACTCTTTTTATAATTTCAACGGCTTTGTCCGCATCATCAGCGTATCTTATCCCGATGATGTAATTAAACCTTCTAACTACATGGGCGTGAAAATTGGTAATGTCAGAAGAAAAAACCTTCTCGTTAGCCAGTCTAACGTAAATACCATCAAAGGTTCTAATTCTTGTAGAGAAAACAGAAATATCGGTAACTACTCCGGCAATGCCACCGATGTCAACTGCTTCGCCGATCTTGAATGGTTTATCAAAGTATAAGAATATCCCAGAAATCAAATTGCCTATTACAGTTTGACTGGCAAAACCCAGTACTATTCCCAGAAAACCGCCGGCAATAACTAGACCTGTAAAATCCACTCCAAGTTGTGTTAGGGCTGCTAAAAAGACGATTAGAAGAATTCCGTAGTATGCGATCTTTTCCATTATGGCCAATGTTGGAGGAGGGTAAACGTGTTTTAAGGATCTTCTAAGAGTCGATCTAACCATGCTTGCCACTACTAAAGCCAGAAACATCAGTATTATCACTATCACAAAATCGAGAAGCGTGGCTTCTCCCCAAACTTTATAGGATCTTAGATCGATCAATATCCCCACTCCATGATGAATTCTGCTTTTTCTAAGATCTTAGCCCCCGGTATTCTCTTTTTTTCCAAATCCTTTAAACTTAAAGCTTTATTTAGACCGATCACAGGCGGATTCTCAATACAATTTGTTTTAGCGACTTGATCGCTCGTGATTTGCATTGTGCTTTCTCCCAGAAAAACGGAATCCTCGTTATAGTAGAAGATCAAATCTAGAACAGAAAAAACCACCCTATTTATGCTGATCCAGTTGTTAGTATTATTGATTGTTTTTAAACTGATAATAGCGTGTTTTAAAGGATCTAATTCCGGTTTTTTGTACATTGGAGAGGTCTTATAGTATCTGCATATTATTCCATTCTCCGCAGGACCGTATAAAGCATATTTAGCGTTTTCAAAGTTGAAAGAATCGATCAAACTGGTATCATTTTTTTCAATCAAAAATACTCCTATTTCGATAGGAATCAAAAAGAAAACATCTCTCGATGCATTAGGTCCTAATAAAATACTGGAATCAAATACGATTTCGATGTGATCAGATATTCTTTGCGGTATAAACACAGAAGGTATCGGGTAGATACCGAGGCTTCCTTCAGAAGAATCTATTAAAACTTTTTTCTTTTCATCCTCCCCCGCTATTCTCCTGTAAGTAAAGGATCCTTCTCCTACTTTTTCAATATGAATGATTAAGTCCTTTAATTCAAACTTTCTATCCTCTAATTTATGCTCGCCATAAATCATACTACTTCGGAATGTTCCATTTCTATTTAAAACTTTGGAATCTCAGAATTGCTAATAACCCAACAAATAAACGATCTTCTAAAACTCTTTATTACTCTTGGAAACATTTATTTTTGATACAATGAGATGCCAAGAGCCTTAATAGCTTATTTCGATGGTATAATCTTTATGAGCAAATGACGATAGTAAGGTTTAAATAATCAAATTCAAGAAATCCTACTTCCTAAGAAAGAAATAAAAAGGAGGTAATACTTTTGGCAGGCATAGTACAAAGTTTAGCGGATTCAACAAGCACAATGGTCTCAAATGTCGTTATCTGGGTTCCAAAATTAATCGCTGCTTTGTTTCTTTTAATAATAGGCTGGTATCTCGGAAAGTACTTTGGAAAGCTCGTTGTTAAAATACTAGACAAAGCCGGCGTAGACGAAGCGATAGAAAAAACACCCATCAAAGATATTGTACATGCTTTGGGAATGACTGTTGTAGGCTTCTTGGATGCTCTAGCAAGATGGTTCATATACATAATCTTTATAATGGCAGCCGTGAACGTATTAGAGATTCAAATACTCTCACAATTCTTGGATAAAGTTCTAGCATACATTCCGAGTTTAGTGATGGCTTTGATAATTATATTCGTCGGGTTCATCGCTGCTGATTTCATCACAGATCTCATGGCAAAATACTTTGCGAAAGCAAAAATCAAGTACGCAGATATAATAACAACCTCATTCAGGGTATTAATTTACTTTGTGGTCTTCATGATGGCTTTAGACCAACTTAAAGTAGATACATCGATAGTGTATACCTTTGTGACGCCTTTAGCCTGGGGCTTAGCACTCGCATTGGGCATTGGACTCGGACTCGGTCTTAAAGAACCTCTGAGCGAGAAGATCTCTGCGTCTCTGGGCATAAAAAGAAAGCCAAAAGAATGAAAAAATTTCTAAGCATCTTCCCTTTTTTTATATTTTTAATAAAAAAAACTTCTTTAAACGAGAATTCCGAAACGACAGAAATATATACTCATATTGAATGAAAGATTTAAGGAAAATAGATGAGTAGTTTAATGTACGAAAACGGAAACATGGGGAAAGTAATGAATGAAAAATTGATGAGATATTTGCAAGAGGCTCTCTGGGAAGAAAACATTGCTTATTTCTCTATGGAAGTAGGATTGAATCATGAGATTCCCACCTACAGCGGAGGCTTGGGCATTTTAGCTGGTGACGTGATAAGGTCTGGTGCGGATTTAAAACTCCCATTCGTCGCTGTTACCTTGATCAGTAAAAAAGGATACTTTAGGCAGGAAATAACGGAGGATGGGTGGCAGATTGAGCATCCTGAGGATTGGGATCCCTCCAAATTCATGACACTCCTACCTGTAGAAGTTCAAGTACAAATTCAAAATATGGACGTTAAGATTAAGGCCTGGCTTTATAAGGTACAGAGTCTAACAGGAGGAGTGGTACCGATCCTTTTTCTTGACACTGATGTTGAAGGGAACACTCCGGAAAACAGAGAGATCACTCACTTTCTTTACGGCAGAGATGAAAGATACAGATTAAAACAAGAGATCGTTCTAGGAATAGGCGGTGTAAGAATGCTCGATGCTTTGGGCTTCAAAATTAGGAGATATCACATGAATGAGGGGCACTCCAGCCTCTTAGCGCTGGAGTTGTTGCGGAGATATGAGATGGATGTAGATAGAGTCAGGGATTTGTGTGTGTTTACTACGCATACCCCGGTCGAGGCTGGACATGATAAGTACCCCTACGATATCGTTCAGGAAATAATGGGAGAATTCATTCCCTTAGACACTTTGAAGAAATATGGCGGTCACGAGAGGTTGAACATGACTTGCCTCGCCTTGAACTTAAGTGAGTACGTAAACGGAGTGGCCAAAACTCATCGGGATTCATCGAGAGATATGTTCCCCGGTTACGAAATTCACGCAATAACCAATGGCATCCATTCTTATACATGGACCTGTGAAAGTTTTAGGAAAATCTACGACAAGTATCTGCCTGGATGGGCAAATGAGCCGTGGTTGCTCGTAAGAGTTGACTTAATACCGGATGAAGAGATCTGGCAGGCTCATAAAGAGGCTAAAAAATTGCTGATTGATTATGTTAACAGAAAAACTAATGTCGGTATGGACTACGACACATTAACCATAGGATTTGCACGGAGAGCCACCGGATATAAAAGAACAAATCTACTGTTCTCAGATCTGGAGAAGCTCAGAAAAATAAATAAGAAAGGCGAAATACAACTCGTCTTTGCAGGAAAAGCTCACCCCAAAGACGAATGGGGCAAGAGAATAATCCAAGAGATCTTTGGCTACATTGAAAAACTGAAAGATGAAATCAAGATTGTCTATTTAGAAGATTATAACATGAGTCTTGCGAGTAAGATAGTCCCAGGGGTTGATGTTTGGCTAAACACTCCGTTACCACCGTTAGAAGCCTCAGGCACGAGCGGGATGAAGGCGGCACATAACGGTGTGCCAAACTTCAGCGTTTTAGACGGTTGGTGGGTCGAAGGTTGGATTGAGGACGTTACTGGATGGGCTATAGGGCCGCATCCAGACGAAGAATTTTCAGAAGAGGATCGTGAAATTAGAGAATTAGAAGACTTATACAACAAGTTGGAATACATAATTGTCCCCAGGTTCTATCAGAGAAGAGACGAATGGATAACGATGATGAAAAACTCAATAGAAAAGATTGCCTACTACTTCAACAGCCACAGAATGATGCTAAGATACGTTACCGAAGCTTGTTTTTGATTTTAATATGAAATTCTCTTCATTTGTCCAGTAATAAGTTAGTTTTTTAAACACCATGTCCAAGAATACTTTCATAATAACCATAAACACGTGAGGTGAATTGTAATGCCTAACCCTAAAAAGGCTGGTCTTCCACCAGGGACTCTCGTTCATGTTGGAGAGAGAAAAATCGAGAAGGTAAAGATTACAATAATAGATTATGGTGAGGCTCAATTTCAAGAGAAGGAGGCAAAAACGGTTGAGGAATGTTTTCCCTTTAAGGATGAACCAACCATAACATGGATAAACATAGATGGGATCCACGAGGTGGATATTATAGAAAAAATCGGAAATCATTTTAACATACATCCTCTTCTATTGGAGGACATTTGCCATACGGAACAAAGACCGAAAATGGAGGATTTTGAGGATTATATCTTCATAGTTTTAAAAATGCTTTACTATGATGAAAAAGAGAATGGAGTAAATGCGGAGCAAGTTAGTTTAATTCTTGGCTCAAATTACGTTATTTCTTTTCAAGAAAGTGAAGGAGACGTTTTTAATCCCGTCAGAGAAAGAATTAGAAGCGGAAAAGGTCGCATCAGAAGGATGGGGTCTGATTATCTTGCCTACGCTTTAGTTGATGCTATTGTTGATAATTACTTCATAACACTGGAGAAAATTGGAGAAAAGATTGAAGATATGGAAGAAGAACTTGTAACAAATCCAACACCAGCAACTTTACAAACAATTCACAATTTAAAAAGAGACATGATTTTTCTACGAAAGTCGGTTTGGCCTTTAAGGGAAGTAGTAAGTGGCTTGGAAAGAGGAGAATCAGCGCTTGTTCATGAATCTACACGCATTTACCTCAGAGATGTTTACGATCATACAATTCAGGTTATTGACTCAATAGAGTCACTCCGGGACATGGTTTCCGGAATGCTCGATGTTTATCTTTCAAGCGTAAGCAATAAAATGAACGAAGTTATGAAAGTCTTAACAATTATTGCTACAATATTTATTCCTGTGACTTTTGTAGCAGGTGTTTATGGGATGAATTTTCAATATATGCCGGAACTTGCGTGGCGTTGGAGCTATCCATTAATTTTGCTCTTGATGGTTGGTATAGGCATATCAATGGTAATTTATTTCAGGGGAAAAAAGTGGTTATGAAATATAATATCCCTAAAGGTCTGATCTTCCAATACGTCATGATATTAAATTTCGCTTTCAAGCTCTTCAGAGGATTTTAGTATATCTAAAACTTCTTTAGCTAAAGATAAGATAACAGGGCCTAACACTATACCGGATATTCCAAAAACTGTGATTCCAGCGAAGAAACCTATGAAAATTAGCATTGTATTCACCTCAGCTTCCTCAGCAGTTATCTTCGGTTTAAGATAAAAATCTGGAATTATTGTCAAGAAGATCAGTCCAAAAAGGAATGTTAATAATGCAATCAAATAATTAAATTGTAATATTTCAATTAGAACTAGAGTCATCCAAAAAATGTAAGGTCCGATAACAGGAATCAACTCCAAGATTCCCACCACAATGCCCATTAAAACAGGCCTAGAAAAGCCAAGAATATAGAAGCCGATAAATGAGACGATTGTTTTGAAAAGCGCGATAGCAAACCAAGATTTTATAACTCCATCTAGAGTTAAATGACCCCTGAAAATTAAAGCGTCTATAAATTCTTTCCATTCATCAGGAACGACCTTCTTAAGGGAAATAACAAGATATTCGCCATCTTTGCTAAAGTAGAAGAGCCCCATCAAAAATATGGCAAGGTTTATCAAGACGTCTGGCAGTAAACGAACGATCTTCGTGGAAGTCGTTAGAATCAGTGGAGGTATCAATTCTCCAATTTGAATTAGCAATTTACTTAAGAGTTCTCCGAGTACGGGATAACCTGTATAGGCATTTAGACCCTCAGAGATCCTGTCTGAGTAAAAAGTAAGAGTTCTAATGATCTCGTCTGTGCTTGTTAAAAAGAAATTCATCACCCTATTAACGGTTATTATTATCAGGATTGCAACTACCATGCAAAGAATGAGAGATGAAGTTCTTCTAGATACGAACCTATCCGATCTTTTCAAAAAAGGTAGGCAAAGGTAAGAAATTATGGCAGAAGATAAAATTACTCCTATGTAGTGCCAAATGAGAAAGAGTGTTAGAAATGCTACAATGGAGATTATTAAGATTTTGTTTCTAGTAGAAATATCCACGACGATTTCCCCTTTCTAATCCCTCTTACCTAGACACATTTAAATTATACACCAAATTTTGATTTTAGCATCTATTTTTTAAGGTTTTTAAAACTTATTCTAAGATTAAAATAAAAGTACCTCTCTTGTTTCAGGTTAAATAAAGGATTCTCATTTTTTCTTAATTTTTTATAGCATCCACTATCTTTTTAAATCTTGATTAACATAGTCTAACAATATGTTTGAGCCCTTATCTGTAATAATCGGCTTTTTATTGGGGATTTTCATTTCTATCCTTGTGCTGGAATACAGATCACGTAAAAAGACTTTAAGGGTAAGACGATACTGGGCAAAATTAGGGCTTACAGACACGTTGGGAGGTTACATCAATGGTTGGCAAGACTTCAAATCGATCTGGGGCGAATTATTCTATCCTTGGGAATCCTCTGAAGAAGAGGCAAGTTTTAGAAGAGGTCTTAAGCAGTTTCAAATGAAATTGGTAAGAAAAGAAAATAAAATAAATAGAAAATTGCCTGAGATATCTAGGATTTATTCAGAAGACGTCGTAAAAGAAGTCCAAAAAATCGGTGAGGAAATTAAAAACCTAGCAGAGTGGAATTTTAATACCATAGACACCAACTCATGGAAAGAATTTTTAAAAAGAGGAAATGATCTATCCAAACGTTCAGAAGAATTGATGGAAAAAATAGCCTAACCAAAAAAATTTCATTAATAATGGGAGGTGTCTAACATGAATGGAATATATTTTCTTTTACCTACTTTGCTCACGATTTTCATTTCTTTTCTCATAGTAAGAGCTGCCGCTATTGCTTTGATGATGACGGGGTTGGACGAGAAAAGGGCAAGGTTTCAAGCACTATCAGCTTTCTCAGGAACAGGATTTACAACAAAAGAAGCAGAATTAGTTGTAAACCATCCCTTAAGGCGGCGGATTGTTACTTGGCTTATGATACTGGGGAATGCAGGGATTGTTGTGGTTATTATAACCGCTACGTCCTCCCTTATCACCAGCACGGGGTACAATCTACCCATCAACGCCCTCATCCTACTTATAGGTATATACGTGATCTACAGAGTCGCGACTCATAAGGGATTTACAAGAAGATGGGAGAGTTTTATAGAAGATAGGCTCACAAAAATTCCACAATTTGAGGAAGGTGCCACTGAAGATCTTCTTCACCTCCTTGAAGGCTATGGTCTTGTACGGGCAATTATTAAAGAAAATTCCCCCTTAGTAGGAAGTTCGCTGTCAGAATCTGAATTAAGTGAGAAAGGATTATTGGTTTTGGGGATTGAAAGAGGTAAAGATTGGATTCCTGTTCCAAAAGCAAAGGAAGCGATAAAAGAGGACGACAAACTTGTTGTGTATGGACCTCTCGGGGTCTTGAAGACCCTATTCAGGGAAGGATAAAGTTTAGCTTAAACTCAGCCCATGAGGAAAACTCAGAAAAAAGGGTTTAATATGATATATGTTTCTATCGTCTCAATAGTTATGGCAGTTGAGAGGATAATATGAGATTCGCAGTTAAAGATGCTTTAACAGAAGAAGAACTCCGGTCTGGTCTTAGAACTGTTATCAAAGATGGTTTAACCTCTCAAACTATGGTGACACTAACGGGAGGCGTCTTCTTAGTCGCATTTGCGTTGGAGCTTGGAGCCTCTAACCTAGTTATAGGGCTTTTGGCTGCTATTCCTCCTTTAATGCAACTGATTCAGATTCCTTCGATTTATTTGGTCGAGAAATACCGGGTTAGACGAGCAATTGTTGTGTATGCATCCTCACTGAGTAGAACTCCTTGGTTGTTTATTGCCTTAATACCATTTTTGTTCTCTCCTAAAGCAGGGTTGATCTTCCTAATTGTGGGATTATCACTAGACAAAGCCATAGGTGCTGTATCGAGTACCAGTTGGAACTCTTGGATGCGCGATCTCGTGCCACAAGATCAACTGGGGACTTTTTTCTCGAAAAGAATGAGTTTTGCTACAGGATTAGGTATTCTTCTCAGCCTTGCTGCCGGAATCTATATTGACTACTGGAAAAAGCTGTTTCCTGATTATGAGTTATACGGCTATTCAGTTCTATTTTTCTTGGGTTTCCTCGCCGGCATGCTTGGCATTTACTTCATATCAAATATACCCGAGCCTCGTATGGCGCCGGTAGAGGAAAAACCAAAGTTTTTTGAGTTGATCTTAAAGCCGTTTGAAGATGCCAATTTTAAACAACTTATCATGTTTTTGGGTTCATGGAACTTTGCCGTAAATTTAGCTGCTCCGTTTTTTACGGTTTACATGCTCAAAAGATTACAACTGGACATGTCGTTTATTATCGCTCTTATGGTATTAAGCCAATTAATGAATCTTGCATTTTTACGAATTTGGGGAAGATTTTCAGATCGTTTCAGTAACAAATCAGTGCTTGGCGTAAGCGGTCCTTTATTCATGCTGTGCATCCTCGCTTGGACCTTTACAACCATGCCTGAGAAGTATATATTAACTATACCGTTACTGATAGCCATACACATCTTTATGGGTATTTCTACAGCGGGAGTTACCTTGGCTTCAGGAAACATCGGGCTTAAATTAGCACCCAAAGGACAAGCAACAGCCTATTTAGCTGCCAATAGTCTTATTAATTCGTTAGCAGCAGGTATTGCCCCTATTTTAGGCGGAATGTTTGCTGACTTCTTCGCAAAACGTGAGCTCTCTATGGTATTAAGATATATAAGTCCAAGAGGAGAACTGGCTATTCAAACATTGAACTTACAACAGTGGGATTTCTTCTTTTTCTTCGCATTCTTAATTGGTTTTTATTCTATCCACCGATTAGCTATTGTAAGAGAGGTTGGAGAGGTTGAAGAGGAAATTGTCGTCCATGAACTTATTTCGGAGGTAAAAAGACCATTGAGAAATCTTTCCACTGCTTACGGACTTCGTCAAATGGTTCAATTTCCATTTTCACTTGTTGAGCTTTTGAAAAGAAGGAAAAAACGAAACTTATAATTCTCTTAGCTTTGTTATTTGCGCTTTCAATTTTCAGGCGAATGTATCCTTGCAATTCATTCTATGAACTACTCTTCTCCTCATATTGGAGAATAATAAAAAAAAAGGTACTCTCTTTAACAATTCCTAACGTTTGTAAATAAATTATCACATCTCTTTTGCTTTTGCTGAAGCTCTTCCTATCCATAATGTTACAATAACAGCTATGATGGTTACTATAACGGCATATGTAACCATAGCTGAAATTGACTCTGTTGTACCGAAAATTTCTTTAAAGACTGCAAGTATAGCCCCGTTCCATGCTAGAGCCGCTACAAGTCCAAATGCAGCTGTTGTGAGAGCAGCTAATTTATCTATAATTTCCACTTGTAAAGTCAAATAGTCACCTCCCATGTTTTATTTTAATATTTAAAATTTGCATGGGAAAACGTTTTAATATATTCCTATGAATATTCAGTGACATGGCGGGAAAAATAATAAATTTATCGTCTCTAATAATAATTTCTGCTTTATTCTGGTTCGCTAATTATAGATATCCAAACTTATATCTTCAAAAAGGATTTTACACATTTCTTGCACTGACTATTATTTATTTCCTCTTCAAATTAGTTTTTGAAGAAATAGTTGTTAAGAGAATAAAAGAGTCCAAAACAAAATATGCATTCAAAAAGACCGTTTCAATCCTGTATTTTGTGGTTTTTTTAATCGTCATAATCGCAATATGGGTGGAAAATACCCAAACTCTTTTGGTTTCCTATGGTCTAATTGCAGCAGGAGTGGCAATTGCCCTACAAGACTTTTTCAAGAATTTTATGGGCGGAATAATAATATTTGTACATGGAATTTATCGGGTTGGAGATAGAATTGAAATTAACTCGAAATACGGCGACGTAATCGATATAGGTATCTTATACACCACCCTCATGGAATTGAGGGAATGGGTGGCTGGAGAGCAAGCAACTGGCAGATTAACAGTAGTTCCAAATGGTTACGTTTTGTCCACTACTGTAAATAACTATACCAAAGATCACAACTTCATTTGGGATGAAATAAGTATCCCCATCACATATGATAGTGATTGGGAAGAAGCGGCTACTAAAATTCTGAGCATTGTTAAAAAAGAGGTAGTAAATATAACTGATCAGGCGGTAAAAGAAATATCAAAATTAGAGGAAAAATATTATTTGCCCAAAAAAGTTATAGAACCTGCAATATTTTTAACGCTGACAGACAACTGGATAAATTTTAACATCAGATACACAACAGAAGTAAGACAAAGAAGATTATTACGCGATAGATTAAATCGAATGATTCTTGACGAAATTCAAAACTCTAAAAACATTAAAATTGCCTCTGAAACCTTGGATATTATAGGTTTTCCTGAAGTATCAGGAAAAGATTGAATTTTAGAGTAATCCATTCACCAGTTCTAATTTTCTGCGAAATCAATCATTTAATTCAAGTCAAGAGAACGGCTATGATTCCGGTCAAGAATATACCATCAAATGTTCCTGCTCCGCCGATGGAAGCGACAGGAGCCCCTAAGTCCTTAATTTTATTGATATTTAGTATATCGGCACCTATCAAACTACCCATCGTGCCAGAAATGTAGGCTACTACTGGCGCTTCAAAAGGAGATAGAAGATATGCTGCAATCGCAGCCAGAACAGGTGGGATTAGTGCTGGAACAGCAATACCTACCCCTCTTATTGGTCTCGCCATCCTGTTGATTATTATTGCCAGTATGAAGATTGCGAATAATACTTTTCCAATGTTTTGTACTTTAGACATTAAATAAATGGAAACTATTACGGGGACTATTCCGCCACCTAAGTTTATGGCAAGTATTGTAACGGTCCTTCTCCTAACCACCACTGGTATAACGTATTTCATTCCAAAGAAATTTACCACCTCACCAGAAACTGTGGGAGAATCAGATACAAATTTTTTAAAAGGAATATTGACGAAGCTTCCAAACAAAGAGAGAAATAAAAGTGAGAAAACAATCCTAGGATCAAAACCTAGTTTTTTGAAGGCAAAGCCGAAGATGCCAATCTGAACCAGTAATAACAGTGTGAATAAGAGGAAGAAAAATATTACGATGAAAGGAATTATTAGCGGTGGATAGGTTAAACGAGGCATAACCTTTGGAGTTACTTCAGAACATATAAAAAGTTTATTTTGCCTGACCTAGAAGGGGGTCATAATACAATTTTAATTAAATTAGAAGGGGGTTATATCGTAAACTATACTGAAATTATCTTATCTTACCTTATCACCCCCTCTCTACACCCCCATATAGGAAATAAGGAGTATAAAACGGTTTATTTGGTACCGTTAATAAAATAATGTCTGATAAAATTGCGGATTGCCGTTTTTTTGATAAAACTTTTTTCTAAATGCTCAAAAATCATAGATTTTTGGCATGCCAAGAATCTCGATTCTTGTGCAAAGTTTTGATGGAACGAGCCACGTTCCATAGCGAGCCACGCTGCATAATCGTTAAAAAGCATCTGTATGTAACATGTTCTCGTTTAATCCATGAGTAATTTGGATGGAAAGATCACCTGCTACTGATTTAATCAATCCTTTTTTTATCAATTTATTAACTATATCATCCAAATCGTCCAAATCAACCTGAAGTTGCTGTGAAATTTCCTCCATAGTCATCTCTTTTCTCTCTGATAACAGTTTTACAATATTGCATGCTAGATTGAAGGCCCTTAAATCGTTAAAATCATCTACAACCAAATGAATCAAGCGCACAAGTTTCATATTCCTTTCACCCAAGTTTTTTGGGAAGAGTTAAATGCAATAGAGACGTTAGGAAAGAGAAAGTTAGCAGTTCTTCCCTATACATAATTTAGGTACTTTACAATATTTAAAAGGTGACTAGGATTTCGCATTTCGAAAAGTTTAATACGATTTTTATCAAAATGAGAAAGAGAATTAGTTTAAGTTTTCTCAAATCTCTAATTAAAAAATTAAGTTAGGAGGGCTGCTTTCCTCCATTTTAAACTCCATAGATTAGACTGCATATTTTTCTGGATCTTTATCAAATTTGGCCTTACACCCTTTAGCACAGAAATAATATTTCTTCCCTTCGTATTCGCTAACAAACTCCGCAGTACTTTCATCTACCGCCATTTTACATATGGGGTCTATCTCCATTAAATCACCTCCTCGCTCTTTAAAAGTTTATACCTTCTCAAACGTAGTGAGTTTGAAACCACAGAAACCGAGCTAAACGCCATTGCTCCTGCGGCTATCATGGGATTCAAAAGACCTACGGCTGCTACAGGGATACCTACTGTATTATAAAAGAATGCCCAGAAGAGATTCTGTTTTATTGTGCGCATTGTCCTTTTACTGAGGTTTATCCCGTTTACCACTCCTCTCAAGTCTCCGGTCATTAAGGTAATATCAGAAGCCTCCATGGCCACGTCAGTACCTGTGCCTATTGCTATACCAATATCAGCTTGTGCTAAAGCAGGGGCATCGTTTATGCCGTCCCCTACCATGGCAACTACCTTTCCTTCATCTTGGAGTTTCTTGATTTCTTCGGTCTTTTCTGCTGGCAAGACCTCGGCTAACACTCGATCGATATTTACTTGTTTGGCTATTGCTTTTGCTGTCCTTGGGTTATCGCCTGTAAGCATAAACACCTCAATTCCCATTTCCTGAAGTTTTTTTACTGCTTCCTTCGATTTTTCTTTGAGAGTATCTGCCACGCCAATTACTCCCACTACTGTTCCGTTCATTGCTATCGTCATCGCGGTTTTTCCTTCTTCCTCTAAATTTTCTATTTTTTCATTGAAAAACTCGAAATTTATACCGTTATTTTTCATCAATTTGCGGTTTCCCAACAATATTTCATTCCCATCGAACTTTGCTTTGACACCTTGACCAGGTATTGCTTCAAAGTTCTCAGGATCGAGTATTTCGAGTCCTTTTTCAGATGCTTTAGAAACTATGGCCTCTCCTAAAGGATGTTCAGAACCTTTTTCAGCGATTGCAGCGAGCTTTAAGATCTCATCCTCTTTGTATCCATCTGCATGCAGAATATCTGTAACTCCCGGTTTCCCTTTGGTTAGAGTTCCTGTCTTATCGAAAACTATCGTGTCTATCTTTTGAGCCCTTTCTAGGCTTTCTCCACCTTTCACCAAAATTCCGGAATCTGCTCCCTTACCAGTTCCCACCATTATTGCCGTAGGTGTAGCCAGACCTAAGGCGCAGGGACACGCTATTACCAAAACCGCTACCATACTGAGTAGAGCATGTGTAAAACGTTCAGGACCGATGCCGAAAAGATACCAGAAGGTGAATGTTAATAACGCTATGATTATAACTATAGGTACAAAAATGCCTGCTACCTTATCTGCAAGCCTTTGTATTGGCGCTTTAGATCCTTGGGCCTCCTCTACCAATTTTATTATCTGTGCTAGGGCTGTATCTTTACCGATCTTTGTCGCCTCGAATTTCAGAAGCCCAGTCTTATTTATTGTGGCTCCTACAACCTCGTCGCCAACATTTTTCTCAACAGGAATGCTCTCTCCGGTGAGCATAGATTCGTCAACGCTTGAATGTCCTTCTCTTACTATTCCATCCACAGGCAATTTTTCTCCAGGTCTAACTATAACGATGTCTCCGACTACTACATCCTCTACCGGGATGTCCACTTCCCTACCGTTTCTAATCACCCTAGCCGTCTTCGCTTGCAAACCCATCAACCTCTTTATTGCCTCTGAAGTCTTACCTTTAGCAACTGCTTCCAAATATCTACCTAATGTGATTAACGTAAGGATTACAGCCGCCGTATCGTAGTATACTTCCCCAGAAATAATGAAAGTTGTAGCCAAACTGTAAAAATAGGCTGCCGAAGTACCCATTGCAATTAGGACATCCATGTTAGCCCTTCCGTGCCTTAAAACCTTAAATGAGACTTTATAAAACTGATAACCTAAAATTGCCTGCACGGGAGTTGTCAAGGCAAAGAGAAGGTAATGTTTAGCCGGAAAAGTCTCTATACTTAGAAGTACGCTAATCAGAAATATAGGTACGGTTAGAGATGTTCCGAAAACAAGAAGGTTTCTCTGCCTTGTAATTTCTCTCTGTCTCGCTTCCCTTTCGATATCTTCAGGAATCTCTAGCGCTTCATAGCCTAAATCTTCAACGATCTTTTTTAAATCATTCAGCGTAACTTGTTCATGGAAGTATTCTACATTTGCCCTTTCGCTTGCTAAATTAACATTGACAGATAAGATGCCATCAACATCACGCATTCCATCTTCTATTGTAGCAACGCACGATGCACAGGTCATTCCTTTGATGGGAAATGTTGTTTTCTTAGTCTCAACGTCATATCCCACATCTCTTATTTTTTCGATAATTTTATCGATTCCGATAACACTTGTATCATACTTGAGAGAAGCCTTTTCTGCCGCTAAATTTACACTGACCTCAGAAACTCCTTCTAATTTACTTAGGGCATTCTCTATGGTAGCGGCACATGATGCACAAGTCATGCCTTCTATTCCGAGAGTTATTCTTTTCATCATGGTGAGTTCTTCCTATTACTTAGGTGATGATACATTAAATATTGTTTTGGTATTAAACTTTCTATTTTTGAAAACAAAAAATACCTGATTATATCTTTTAAAAATGAAAGTTTTTAAAGCCTTTGTCTTAAGTTTTTTTACTTAAAAATCTCGCAATAGATAATCCTATTACAATACCTAATAATAATGCAAAAGACCAAAATGGTAGACCTAGAATTCCTTTTCCTTTTTTTAAATCGCTGATCTCTCTGTCTTTATTGATAATTTGAGTATTTAATGAGGCAATAGTATTATTTAGAGATTCTACTCTATTATTTAAAGAACCAATGGTCTTATTCTTCTCATTTAATGTTGTTTTAAGTCTATTGACTTCCCTATTTCTATCAGGAAGTACAAATATAGTTGTTTTGTAAAATCCAGTTTTATCTTTTATTCCGCCAAGCGGAGTGCCGTGCTTGTAACTTATTCTCGTTTCTACGGTTGCGGTAGGATCCTCTGGATCGGTATAAATTGCTCTAAGTGTGTATTTGAGGATGTATTTCTCCTTGGTCATTCTACCAATCTCATCAGTAAATTTATCGCCCTCTAACAACTCGAAATTATCGGAAAAATCAATCAGATAAAAAAGGTCTTCAACGTCTCCCAAACCTGCTTTTCTCAACTCTACAACTAATTCAACTGTCTCCCCTTCAAAAATATACTCTTTATTAAAATTTGAAGATAGACTTACCACTCCACTCACGATTGCGCCTGCAGTACTAACAGAATAAAATAATGCTAAAAATACTAGGACAATTAGAACTATTCTAAAACGTAATACGAGTGCCATTTTATATATCACCTTTCCATTATTAGAAACGTTTAAGCAAGGGTTCTAATTCGCTTTGCTACTTCATCACCTACCTCAGAGGTCTTTGCGCTCCCCCCAAGATCATATGTAAACGCCTTTCCTTCACTTAAAACCTCTATAACTGATCTTTCGATTAAGTTTGCAGCACTTTCCTCTCCCAGTTCCTCCAACATCATTTGTCCTGCTAAAATGGTGGCAAGAGGATTAGAAACATTCCTTCCTTTGTACTTTGGTGCACTACCATGGATGGGTTCAAACATAGATACCTTCTTCGTGCTTATATTACCGCCTGGTGCAAGTCCCAAGCCCCCTTGGATCATTGCACCCAAATCTGTTATAATGTCGCCAAACATATTGGGAGTTACCACAACCTGGTACCATTCAGGGTTCTTGACGAACCACATAGTTATGGCGTCGACGAAAGAAAATTCATATTCGATATCTGGATAGTTCTTTGCAACTTCTTCGAAGACTTCTCTCCAAAGACCGTATATCTCGGTCAATACGTTTGCCTTGTCTACCGAGGTTACTCTATTCCTATTTTTCTTTTTTGCCAATTCAAAGGCGTATCTAATTACCCTTTCAGTACCAGATCTGCTTATCAAACCTATCTGATAGGCTACCTCCTCAATTCTGTCCGAGTTTATTTCAACATCGAATTTTAATTTATATAGTTCTCTGACAACCTCCAACTCCTTTTTATCTTTTTTTCCTTTGAATTTTGAGCCAATGCCGATATAGAAGTCCTCTGTATTTTCTCTTACAACGTAAAAGTCAATGTCTTCGTAACTCTTGTTACTCAAGGGACAGGGAACATTAGGGTATAATTTTACAGGTCTCAAGTTTATGAACTGATCAAAGTAGAATCTCATCTTCAGCAATATACCTTGTTCTAGTATTCCGGTCTTTATCCTGGGGTCTCCCAACGCGCCTAAATATATGGCGTCTGTCCTTTCAATCTCTTCGAGTCCATCTTCTGGCAACAATTCGCCGGTCTCTAAGTAGTAATCTGCTCCGTATGGAAACTCAATAAAATGGAAGTTTAAATCTTCTACTTCTTCTATTGCATTTAGTACTTTAATTCCTTCATTTATTACTTCGGGTCCAATTCCGTCTCCAGGAAGTACTGATATCTTATAACTGCTCATTTTAATCCTCCTTCTTCTTTATGTACTCCACAAGACCTCCAGACTCAATTATATCTACTATAAATTTAGGTAATGGATTAGAATGATAAACTACTTCCCTCGTAATGTTTCTAATCTCCCCTTTATTGAGATCTATTTCAAGAATATCTCCATCTTCTATAATATTCGCAGCATCTTTAAGTTCTAGTATCGGAAATCCTATGTTAATGGAGTTTCTGTAAAATATCCTTGCAAAACTCTCTGCTATGATGCATTTTACTCCGCTATTTTTCAATGCTATGGGGGCGTGTTCTCTGCTAGAGCCGCATCCAAAGTTTTTTCCTGCTACTATAATATCTCCTTCTCTCATTTTTTTAGCAAAATTAGGATCTACTCCTTCCATAACATGCTTAGCGAGTTCTTTTGGATCTTGCAATATGAGATATTTTCCAGGTATTATTTGATCCGTGTCCACGTCGTCTCCAAATTTAAATGCTCTTCCCATTCAAATACCTCTAGGATCAATTATCTGTCCTCTGATTGCTGAAGCGGCAACAGTTGCTGGAGAGGCAAGATAAATCTTTGCTTCCCTGCTACCCATCCTTCCTGGAAAATTTCTATTTGAAGACGATATACATACTTCCCCTTCCGATAAAACGCCTTCGTGACTGCCTAAACAGGGTCCGCAGTTTGGATGGCAAACTAAGGCGCCTGAGTTTAAGAATATGTTTATCAGTCCCTGCTCTAAAGCCTGATTATAAACTTCTAATGAAGCAGGTATGACTATAAGCCTACAATTTTCATTTACCTTTTGGTCTTTTAATATCATTGCTGCTTGTTTTAAATCATCTAATCTTCCGTTTGTACATGTTCCAATGAAGCCTTGGTCTATTTCAATACCCTCCACTTCGGTAACGCTTGTTACACTATCTACTCTATGAGGTTTTGCTACTTGAGGATCCAAGTCCGAGACATCAAAATTATAAGTCCTCTCGTACTTTCCTTCGCTCTTAATGTGCTTAAATTCCACGTTTCTGTCTCTTAAGAACTCCTGTGTCTTTTTATCTGGCTCTATAAGCCCTACCTTAGCCCCCATTTCTACCGCCATATTGCAAAGAGTCATTCTCCCTGACATGCTCATATCTTTAACTGTATTCCCTCTAAACTCTATGGCTTTATAAGAGGCTCCATCAGCCTTTATTTCGCCTACTATATTAAGAATTACGTCTTTTGGGGTTACCATATCTTTTAAAGTTCCTTCTACCTTAATCTCTATGGTTTCTGGTACCTTTAACCAAATTTTACCAGTAGCAAATACTGCTGCGGCTTCCGTCGAGCCTATACCTGTTGCAAAGGCACCAAAGGCTCCATAAGTGCATGTATGAGAATCTGCTCCTAAAATTACTTTTCCCGGAGAAACATGTCCTTTTTCTGGTAATACTTGATGGCAGATCCCAACAGAATCATAGTAATGGATTATACCCTCTTCTCTGGCAAAATTTTTCATCTGTCTATGCAATCTAGCAGCATGCTCAGTAGAGGGAGGTACAATATGATCATTCACCACAACAATCTTATTCTTGTCCCAAATTGGTTTTCCAATATTTTTAAAAGCATTTATCGCGGTTGGACCAGTTATATCGTTTATCATAACGATATCTACCTTAGCGTCTACTATATCCCCCGGAGAAACTTGTTTTTTACCACTAGAGCTTGAAAGTATTTTTTCTGAAAGAGTTCGTTTCATCGGGATTCCTCTTTTCTTGAGATTTATCTCTAAGTTTAAAAGGGTTTCCACAAAAAGATTATAAGAGAGTAGTAAAATAGTTAAGAGGTACATTTAAGAGGTGTATTTTATGAGAAGGGATGGCGTTCTATGTTAGTGAACTCATAAATATTGTTAGACCGGAAAAACTGCCCAAAGAAGTTAGGATTTTCGACACAACCTTAAGAGACGGCGAGCAAACACCAGGAGTCTCGTTAACAGTAGAAGATAAGCTAACGATTGCGAGACAACTTGATAAACTCGGTGTCGATACTATCGAGGCTGGCATGCCTATTACTTCAAGAGGAGAGAAAGAAGCGGTTAAACTAATAGCAAAAGAGGGTTTGGATAGCGAGATAATCGCATTGGCAAGAGTAGACAAGAAAGATATAGACATAGCCTTAGAATGTGATGTGGATGCTATACATACATTTGTAGCAACTTCAGATTTACATTTAGAGCACAAGTTGAGAATAACAAGGGAAGAGGCAAAAGAGCAAGCAATATGGGCTGTAGAGTACGCCAAATCTCACGGAGTTACTGTTGAATTTTCCGCTGAGGATGCAACTAGGACTGATATTGCCTTTTTAAAAGATGTTTTCTTAGCGGTGCAAGAGGCAGGCGCAGATAGAGTAGACGTCCCTGATACAGTAGGAGTTATAACACCGAGAGCCATGTTCTATCTCATAAACGAGATAAATGAAACAATTGATATACCAATAGCAGTGCACTGTCACAACGATTTTGGCCTTGCTACCGCTAATTCCTTGGCCTCTGTTGAAGCGGGATGTGAAGAAGTGCATGTTTGTGTCAACGGTCTTGGAGAGAGGGCTGGAAACGCTTCATTAGAAGAGGTGGTAACATCTCTGTATGCGCTCTACGATGTGAAAACTAATATAAACCTTCGATATCTCGTTGAAACATCTGACCTGGTGGAGATGCTTACTGGAATATCCTTGCCGCCATGCTCTCCTATAGTCGGAGACAATGCATTCGCCCATGAATCCGGGATACATGTTCATGGTGTATTGGGAAAATCCTTCACTTATGAACCTATTACTCCAGAGATGGTAGGGCACAAGAGAGAAATCGTTATTGGAAAGCATACAGGCACTCATTCTGTGGATAAATGGCTCGATGACTTTGGTATTTCTGTTACTAAAGAACAACTTAAAGATATTGTAAACAGAGTAAAAGAAGTTGGTGATAAAGGTAAAAAAGTTACAGACGTAGACTTGAGAACAATTGCCGAGACAGTAATCGGAGAAGTAGCCAAAGAAAAAAGGACATTAGAGATGAGAGACCTATCTGTTATGACTGGTAGTCAAATGATTCCTACTGCGAGCGTGAGATTGGTTTTCGAAGGTGAAGAAAAAATTGCTTCAGAGACAGGAGTAGGGCCAGTAGACGCTGCTATTAACGCTATTAGAAGTGCTATCGGTGCTAAATTTATTAAATTGAATGAATATAGATTGAAAGCAATTACTGGAGGATCAGATGCATTAGCAGAAGTAATGATCAAAGTAGAGGATGATAAAGGTAATATTGCCTCTGCAAAAGGTGCAAGGGAAGATATTGTAATGGCAAGCGTGGATGCTATGATAGAGGGTATCAACAAACTTATGTTGCTCAGGAAGAAAAGGAACTCATTTTGAGGTAGAATAATGAGGAGTTTGGAAATCAAAGAAGGTATTGAGAGAGCCCCGCACAGATCTTTGCTTAAGGCATTAGGTATTACCGACGAAGAGATAAATAGACCTTTCATCGCGGTAGTGAATTCATGGAACGAAATCGTACCCGGACATATCCATCTGCAAACGATATCAGATGCAGTTAAAACCGGAATTCGTATCGCTGGAGGAGTTCCTTTTGAATTCAATACAATAGGGGTTTGCGATGGAATCGCAATGGGACACATAGGTATGAAATACTCTTTGCCCTCGAGAGATTTGATAGCTGATTCGATTGAAATAATGGTAGAGGCGCATAGGTTCGATGGCATGGTCCTTATACCTTCTTGTGACAAGATTATTCCTGGACAATTGATGGCTTGCGCAAGAATCGATATACCGAGTATCGTAGTTACTGGAGGTCCCATGGAGGCAGGAACTATAAATGGCGGAAAAATAGATTTTATATCATGTTTTGAAGCAATTGGAGAGTTTAAAATTGGAAAAATTGACGAAGAAAGGTTGTTGGAAATAGAAAATAATGCATGTCCAGGATACGGATCTTGCGCAGGTTTGTTTACAGCAAATTCTATGGCTTGCGTAACAGAGGCATTGGGTATGAGTTTACCTTATTCTGGTACGGCTTTGGCAAATTCTTCTCAAAGGCTGAGAATAGCCAAAGAAACAGGTTACCGAATTTTGGAGTTGTTGGAGGCAAATATAACTCCTTCTCAAATTATGACGTCAAAGGCATTCGAAAACGCCATCCTCGTAGATTTAGCACTCGGGGGATCTACCAATACTGTTCTACACATCCCAGCCATAGCTAGTGATTGTGGTTTAGATATTCCAGTGGAGTTGTTTGACGAGTTGGGCAGAGTAACACCCCACATATGCGATATGAGACCTGGTGGACCTAATTTCATGGAAGACCTTCACTTCGCTGGTGGAATTCCTGGTGTGATGAGGTCTCTTTCCGATCTTATGAATCTAGAATGCTTGACTGTCTCTGGAAAATTACTGAGAGAAATTATCAGGGATGCAGAGATATATGATTCAGAGGTAATTCGTCCGGTGAATAATCCAGTACATGCGGAGGGTGGTATTGCCGTTTTAAAAGGGTCTCTTGCTCCCAAAGGCAGCGTTGTGAAACAAACAGCGGTGAGCAAAAACATTTTGTCCCATACAGGACCCGCAAGAGTTTTCGATTGTGAAGAAGACGCTGTAAAGGATGTCTTAAATGGTAAAATCGAAAAAGGAGATGTAATCGTCATAAGATACGAGGGTCCCAGAGGAGGTCCGGGAATGAGAGAAATGCTCGCTGTTACGGCGGTAATTTCGGGAGAGGGACTAGGCGATTCTGTTGCTTTGATAACTGATGGAAGATTCTCTGGTGGTACAAGAGGACCATGCATAGGTCACGTCATGCCAGAGGCAATGGAGGGAGGACCTATCGCAATTGTCAGAGGTGACGATCTTATAGAGATAGATATTCCAAACAGAGTACTCAATGTTTTACTTGATGATGGAGAAATAGATGAAAGGTTAACAAACTGGAAACCTCCTGAATCTAAGATCAAAAAAGGAGTTTTAGCAAAATATACTGGAGGATGAAAAATGGTGGTAATGAGAGGGGGTAAGGCTATTATTGAAGGATTAAAAAGAGAAGACGTTAAAGTGGCATTTGGACTCCCTGGAGGAGCAGTTATAGAACTCTACGACGCCATTTACGATCAAACAGACATAAGACATATTTTAGTAAGACACGAACAATGCGCTGCTCATGCAGCGGATGGCTATGCGCGGGCTAGTGGAGAAGTCGGCGTCTGCATAGCGACATCTGGACCTGGAGCCACTAACTTGACTACTGGAATCGCAACGGCTTACATGGATTCTAGTCCTATAGTTGCTTTAACAGGGAACGTCACGACATTTTTGATAGGAAAAGATGCCTTTCAAGAGATAGATGCAGCAGGTATTACCATGCCAACGACAAAACACAATTTTAGGCTGGCAGATCCTAAAGATATACCCTATACAATGAAAACAGCCTTTCAGATTGCAAAGAGCGGTAGACCGGGACCGGTACACATAGACTTTCCAAGAGACGTAATACAGGCAGAAATAGATATGGAATTTCCTGCGAAGATAGAACTGCCCGGATACAAGCCTACTCTAAAAGGAAACTTCGCCCAGATAAAAAAGGCAGCGGAATTATTGGCAAATGCAGAAAGACCTATAATAATGGCTGGTGGTGGTGCGGTCCATTCTAACGCAACAAAAGAGCTTATACAATTAGCAGAAATGTTAGGCGCTCCAATAATAACTCCATTAATGGGCAAATCCAGTGTTCCAGAAAATCATCCCTTAGTTTTAGGTTTAGTAGGTATGCATGGTAGAAAACCATCTAATTTCGCTGTATCTGATGCAGACGTATTATTGGGAGTTGGAACAAGATTTTCAGACAGATCTACCGGCGCTGTAGCGTATTTCTCCACAGAATCTAAGAAAATACATATAGACATAGATCCTGCTGAAATCGGCAAGAACGTACCCATTGATGTTCCAATCGTTGGAGACGCACGCTTAGTACTTCAGGATATAATAAAAATATTAGAAAAAATGGCTTTAAAGAAAAAAACCGCATGGTTGGAGAAGATAGAACAATGGAAAAAGGAATTTCCACCAAAATATGATTTTCCTGATGCAGTACCATTAAAGCCACAGCAAGTTATGAAAGAGGTTTTGGAGGTTTTAGGAGAGGATGATATAATAACCACAGAGGTAGGACAATGTCAGATGTGGGCTGGTCATTATCTTACAAGGAATAAAATAAGAACCTTCATAAGCTCAGGCGGCTTAGGAACCATGGGTTTTGGATTTCCAGCGGCAATGGGTGCTAAAGTAGCCCGTCCTGATAGCAACGTAATAGACATTGCCGGAGACGGAAGTTTCTTGATGGTATGTCAAGATCTTGCAACTGTAGTTGAGAATGATATTGCAGTAGTAGTTCTCATCCTCGATAACAGGGCTTTAGGAATGGTAAGGCAATGGCAAATGCTATTCTTCGATAAGAAATATTCTGCCGTAGACTTCCGCGCACAACCTGATTTCGTTAAACTTGCGGAGTCTTTTGGAGCCAGAGGAGTACTGGTAGAAAGGCCCGGAGAGGTTGCTCCAGCAATAAAAGAAGGCTTTGATTCAGGAGTAACTACTGTCATAAACGTAATAATAGACAGAGACGAATGTGTGTTCCCAATGATTCCTCCGGGTGCGAAGATGACAGAGATGATTGGGTGAGTGAGATGATTAAGGAACATATGTTAAGCGTTTTGGTAGAGGATAAACCTGGCGTAATGCAGAGGGTATCTGGATTATTCAGACAAAGAGCATATAATATCGATAGTATTGCGGTAGGTCCATGCGAGAAGGAAGGATTTTCCAGAATAACCCTTATCACCAGTGGAGACGAAAAAGTGCTTGAACAAGTTAGAAAACAATTAGAGAAGCTAATAGAGGTCATAAAAGTAAGTGAAATGGATCCTGAGGAGTGTGTAGTAAGAGAATTAGTGCTTGCGAAGATTCATGCTCCTACCGGAGCAATAAGATCTGAAATAATTCAATATACTAATGTATTCAGAGCTAACATTGTGGATGTCAGTCCAGAGACCCTCACAATAGAAATAACGGGCGATCCTGATAAGATAAGAGCGTTCTTAGATATGATTAAGACTTTTGGGATTAAAGAGTTGGTAAGAACGGGAATAACCTCAATTACGAGGGGGGCAAGACTAATAGAGGAGGTGTAAATGATGGCTAAAATTTACTATGAGAAAGATGCAAGTTTAGACGCCATTAAGGATGAAACCATAGCGGTAATTGGATATGGTAGTCAAGGAAGGGCACAATCATTAAACTACAGGGATTCTGGCCTAAATGTGATCCTTGGATTAAGAGAAGGTGGCAAATCATGGGAGAAGGCATCTAATGAAGGACTTGATGTGTACCCCATATCAGAGGCAGTAGAAAAGGCAGACATAATCCAAGTTCTCATACCTGACGAGACTCAGCCAACCGTATATAATGCATATATTCGTGATAAGTTAGAAGATGGCAACGCTTTAGGATTTTCTCACGGATTTAACATCTGTTTTAATCAAATAATGCCTCCAGATTTTGTTGACGTGATAATGGTTGCTCCAAAGGCTCCCGGAAGGATGGTAAGGAGTACGTACGAAGAAGGTTTTGGCGTTCCATCTCTTGTCGCTGTAAAACAAGATTACACCGGAAAGGCAATTCAAAGGGCATTAGCAATGGCAAAGGCTCTCGGAACTACAAGAGTAGGAGTGATCGAGACCACTTTTGAAGAAGAAACTGAAACCGATCTATTTGGAGAACAAATGGATTTGTGCGGAGGAGTAACAGAGATGATAAAGGCATCTTTTGATGTATTAGTTGAAGCAGGGTATCAACCAGAGGTATGCTATTTTGAAACTCTCCATGAGTTAAAACTAATAGTAGACCTCATCTACGAAGGCGGTCTTTGTTATATGTGGAGAAATGTATCTAACACCGCTGAATATGGGGGACTTTCCAGAGGAAAACGCATTTTCAACGATGACGTTAAGGCAATGATGCGAAAAAACCTAGAAGAAGTTCGAAGCGGTGCGTTTGCAAGAGAATGGGTTTTGGAAAATAAGGCGAATGCCCCAGTACTAAACGCATTAAGAAAAATGGAGGAGGAACTTCCTATCGAAAAGATCGGCAAAAAGTTGCGTGAAATGATGCAAAAGAAAGACTGATTTTACTCAGAAAACTTTTTATTGGTAAGTGCTCAGAGAAATATTGGGACAAAAATTGAGGGCTGATATTAGAACTACAATGGGAATAGTATCCCTCCTCATAGCAATCCTTTTTTTCTTATCCGCTAAATACAGGCTCACCGTTTATCTCTGGCTCTGGGGTTTCTTCATAGCATTCATTGGATTGTACTTTCTTAGAGAAGCATTTTTTTTCAGAAATATTGAACTATTATACTCAATGGACTCTATTCTGGACGACTTAAAAGAGATTGTAACAACGCGATTTTCAAATGAAGATAAGTACCAAATTCTCCTGGAAAGCATTGATTTAGCAAAGACAACAGTTCAAAAGGCATGTATGAAATATATAGTCGAAGGCGTCTCAGAGAGATCTTTGAATCCTTTATTAAAAACATTAGAAAATGAAATGCTCGAAATAAAAAAAGAATTCGAGAATCCAGATTTCGATGTGATTAGGCTAAATGATATAAGTAATGAAATATTGCTGATTGCAAAAAGAATACACACAACTGTATTTGTTTAGGTGGTTTTATGTATGAAAGACGACTATTGATGATACCAGGACCTACGAACGTAGATCCCAGAGTTTTACGCGCTATGATGAGGCCGATAATAAACCACAGAGGCCCGACATTCGGAAAACTCTTAACCGAAACTTGTGAAATGATGAAAACCATTTTTCGAACCGAAAACGATGTTTACTTACTCACTGGCTCTGGTACAGCGGGAATGGAAGCCGCTGTTGCGAATGTAATCGAATCCGGTGATAAGGTAATCAGTGCGGTTTCTGGAAAATTTGGTCAAAGATTCAAGAAAATAACAGAAACTTTTGGTGGAAAGGCAATTGAAGTTTCTGCAGAATGGGGAGAGCCTATCAATCCCACTGATATAAAGAAAAAGTTGGAAGAGAATCCTGATGCGAGAGCTGTCACATTGGTATTTAACGAGACGTCTACGGCAACGAAGAACCCTGTAAAAGAAATTGGGAAAATAGTGAAAAATTATAATGCATTGTTTATCGTCGATACTATATCGGCATTGAGCGCGGACGAGTTCCTTACAGACAAGTATAATGTCGATATATGTATAAATGGTTCTCAAAAAGATCTAGCCGCTCCACCAGGTATTTCGCCCATCACGGTAAGTGAAAAAGCTTGGGAAATGATAGATAATGTAAACGCTCACGCTTACTATCTTAGTTTAAAGCAATACAAAGACTATTTCGCTAGAGATCCTTCCCAAACTCCTTATACACCTGCAGTACCACTCTTTTACGCGTTGAACGAGGCTTTAAAAATGGTTTTAGAGGAAGGATTAGAAAACCACATAAAAAGGCATGAAAAAATTGCCAACGCCGTGAGAGCAGGAGTAAGGGCTCTTGGTTTATCTTTGTTCGCGAATGTGAAGTATGCATCCAACACTGTTACTGCAATTAATATTCCAGATGGTATAACTGACTCCAAACTAAGAGGCCAAATGAGAGATAAATACGGTATCGAAGTTGCCGGAGGACAGGATCATCTTAAGGACAAGATATTCAGGATTGGGCACATGGGGACAGTCCAAATACTAGATATACTGCAAACAATAGGAGCATTAGAACTTGTTTTGAGTGAGTCCGGTTTGGATATTGCGCCAGGGAGTGGTGTCTCAGCGGTCGAAGAGGTCTATCTTAAATGAAGAAATTAAGAGAGTTGCCAGAGGACGCCATCTTTTCCATATTTTTAATTCTGGCAATAATTATAATCATTGGACTCGCAATCGTAAAGGGGCCAGTAAAAGAAGAATTTAGTGCATATCGCCTTGATGAATATCCTAAGACTACCATTATGATTGGTTCGAATTTCTCTTTTGCTTTTACGATAGAGAATCACGAAAAGAAAGAAAAAGTCTACGTATATTCAATATATTTATCAAACAGTACTTACTCATCCTTGCTAAAAAATGAAAGCATTAAGGTAAATCCTGATGATGAAACTCAAATAGGATATACCGGAAGAGGAATTTATTCCGGAAGGGTGGACATATTTATTAACGGAGAGAAACTTTTCTTTTGGTTAGATGTGGAAGGAGGATAAAAAGATAAATGGATATTGATATTGTTTTTGAGGAAAGGGGCGTGACTAATAATATAGAAATTATAAAAGAGCTACTTAAAGAGGTGAATGTAATATATACAGATATTGATGGAACTCTGCTAGGACCTGATGGATCCATATTTAGAGACGATGCTGGAAACTTATCCATCAAGATTGCAGAGGCTTTATTATATGCTCATTCACGCAAAAAAGATGTTGTAATGGTATCAGGCAGAACCATAAATCAATTAAGATACAACGCTAAAATATTAGGAATAAAAAACTATATTGCAGAATTAGGTACCCAAATCGTATATAATCTCGATGAAAAAGTATACTATAACGTCGGAGATTTTCAAATCACAGATAAAAATATACATGAATCAATTATGAGATCGGGGGCTCCAGATAAACTTCTGGCTAAATATAAGGACAAGTTAGAGTACCATACACCATGGTCCGATTACAGAGATTGTACTGTTCTGCTTAGAGGGCACGTCGATTTAATAGAGGCAAATAGTT
>CAYFZR010000010.1:0-11148 GCA_964347835.1 uncultured archaeon | reverse complement strand
GTTTCATTGTTCATAAGAGGAGGAACAGAGCACGTCGTAGATGAAGTAGAGAGAGGCGTAAACGACGCTATTAGAGTTGTAGAGAGTGCCATAGAAGATGAGAAGGTAGTGCCAGGTGGTGGTGCTCCAGAGATAGAAGTTGCCCGCGGATTGAGAGATTACGCAGAAAGCGTGGGAGGAAGGGAACAACTCGCTATAACTGCATTTGCTGATGCGATCGACATTGTACCAAGGACACTAGCTGAAAACGCAGGACTGGACTCCATAGATACCTTGGTAGAGCTAAGATCGGCTCATGAGAAACAAGGTCCGAATTTAGGACTGGATGCATTCACAGGAAAGCCGACAGACATGACCAAGCAAGGAGTTCTAGAGCCGTTGAGAACAAAAACGCAGGGAATAAAGTCAGCAAGCGAAGCAGCCGTTATGATTCTAAGGATAGACGATGTAATAGCATCATCGAAGAAGGAATTTGGAGGAGGTCCTCCAGGAGGTCCTGGCGGATATCCAGGTATGGAGGAAGAGTACTAATCTCCCTCAAATTTTTTTTCTTTTTTTAATACCAGAAGAGGATAATACCTAATTCTATATTGTAATTATCTCATCCTTGTTGTACGATTTCTAAATCCTCATAGAAGGGGGTTATACTAGTTCATGCTAGTTAAATCTGTCATAAAAGATAACACAAGACTTATATAACCTACTTTCATTAACACACTTAAAGAGATTTTGAGGTGAGGGCGATGGGCAAAATACCCGAAGAGTATATCGTAGACAAGGAACTCTGGCCTGATTTAGTAACGCCTTCGGAGTACGAAGACCTACCAGAAGAAATAAATTTGGCAGAAGAACTTCTGGATATGAACATAAAAGAGGGAAGGGGAGAAAATATAGCAATACTTTTCCAAGACAGAAAAATAACCTACCAACAGATATTCGAGGACGTAAATAGACTGGCAAATGGTTTAGTTGAACTCGGGTTGGAGAAATACGACAGAGTAGGCATAAGAACAGCCAACATTCCGCAGGCAGTCGTGGCTAACTTCGCCATCATGAAAATTGGTGCGATTCCCGTACCGATGTCTCCTCTGTGGTCTAAATTTGAAATAACATATGCATTGAATAACTCAGAAGCAAAGGCAATAGTAGTTTTCGCTGCCTTGCTAGAAGAGGTGGAGAAGGCTAAACCCGAGTTAGAATCCATAGAACATTTCATAGTAATAGGCGGAGATCCTGAAGAGATGAAGAAGAAAGGCTACGTATCTTATGAAGAGTTATTAAAGAGAGGAAAACCTGAGTTCGAGGCTGTAAAGATTAAAAAGATAGATCCAGGAGTTATACTCTACACATCCGGTACAACTGGCCCACCCAAAGGTTGTATTCACTTTGCTGGGGGTGTACTCGTAGAAGCAGATCTTGTCGCAAAGAATGTTTGGAAACTCAAACCAGGCGAAGTACTAGGAGGATCTGCTCCTGTATCATTTGCAGCTGGCTATGGAACCTTCGCAATAATTCCGTTTATAACCGGAGCCACTATATCGTTGTTACCGAGGTTCACACCCGAAGCGATGTTACAGACGATTCAGGATCACAAGATAAGCGTGTTAACCGGTCTTCCTACTGCTTATAGGGTGTTGTTGAGAGCAGATTTCAGCAAATACGATCTAAGTAGCCTTAGGATGTACACAACAGGTGGAGAGGCACTAGGCGCTGAAACATTCAAGGCTTGGAAGGAAAAGACAGGAATGCCCATATATGAGGGTCTAGGAATGACAGAAGCAGTACATTTGGTAACATCTAACGTCACTGCTCCGGAACCAAGACCTGGGTCCATAGGAAAGCCGCTGCCAGGATTTGAAATAAAGATCTTTGATCCAGATACAGGAGAGGAGTGCAAGCCAGGTGAAATCGGAACTATGGGAGTTAAGGGACCAACAGGAACCGTTTACTGGAAACCCTATGTAGACGACAACAGACTTCTAAAGAAGCAAAAAGAGGGTACCAAAGACGGTTACAATATAGCGGGTGATATGGTCTACATGGATGAAGAAGGATACATATTCTTCGTTTCCAGAGACGACGACATGATAAAGAGCTCAGGATATCGTATCGGACCAGAGGAGATAGAAGAGTCTCTCAAGAAGCATCCAGCAATCGCTGATGCGGGTGTTATAGGAATTCCAGACCCCGTAAGAGGACAGAACACGAAGGCGGTTCTTGTACTCAAAGAAGGATACGAGCCTTCAGAAGGACTTGAGGAAGAGTTAAAAACATTCCTTAGAGACTACGTCGCGGTATATAAACTTCCAAGAGTCTTCGGTTACGCAGATGAGATGCCAAGGACTCCCACTGGAAAATTGATAAGGAGATTCATAAGAGATTGGGAAAAGGAAGGAAAGATTAGGTCCGCCTAATCCCATTTTTTATTTTTAGATTTTGAAGTAAGAAACCACCTTCTTGGCAAAAAGATCAAGCATATCTTTATATTCTCGGCGAGAAATAAGTAATGAAATAAAGAAGTGTTTCACTCCTGCTTTTATATATTCTTCGAGCCTAGATATACAGTCGTCTGGTGATCCAAATACAAAATATTTTTCTATGGCATTAAAGGGTATTTCTTGCGCCTCTTCAATCATCTTTTCAATATTTTCATCGTTGAAGACAAAACGGAACATATTTGGTGTAGCAATCTCTTCAAAATTCACTCCAAAATCCTTCAATCTATCTTCTCTAAATGGAGAAAGCAGAGTTAACATTTTCGCTGGAAGTTCTAAAAGTTCTCTCGCGGTTTCATATTCATTAGCAACCAAGGTATAAAGGAATATTCCCGGCTCAATTTGCGAAGGATCCCTTCCTTTTTCTGCTGCCGACATTCTTATCTTTTTTAAGGTTCTTTTATAATCTTCAGGAAGCCTTACAGTAGGTATCCAACCATCTCCAAATTCTGCGGTTATCTGCATTGTTTTTTCTGCATTTCCTGCAACCCATATGGGCGGATGTGGTTTTTGTATGCTTTTAGGCTCTATAAAGGCATTTTCAAGTTTGAAAAATTTTCCTTCGTAATTTACCGCATTTTGAGTTGTTAGTAGAATCTTTATAATTTCAACCGCTTCCCGCATCTTAGAGGCTGGTTTACTCCAGATTATCCCGTATGGATCAAGATTCATCGCTTCTCCTGCTCCGATTCCTAAACAAGCCCTTCCTTTCGATAAAACATCTAAAGTCATCAAGTTTTGGGCTAGAACGGCAGGATGTTTCCTATGAGGATCGCTTACACAAGTTCCTAATGTTACCTTGCTCGTTTTCAAAGCAAGCGCGCTTAAGATGCTCCATGCTTCGAAGCAGTCCCATCTTCTTATTCCTATACCTACCAGATGATCGGGCGCCCAAACTGAATCAAAATTATTTTCCTCAGCAAATACTGCACTTTCTAATATCAGATCCATAGGATGCAAGGGTAACTGTAAGCCAAATTTTACGTCTACCATTTTTATCCCCTTTGTTAGAGATACCACATTTATATAAGGGGTAGTCGTCAACTTATCTTAATAATGATTCCGGCTTGAACAGAAGATTTTGAGTACTTAAAGATCTAGCTTTAGAGAGTTCCAGGTGAGGTAATGGATAGAGTAGAAATCGGAGATATCGTAAAGATAAACTACATAGCTACGTTAATATCTGGGGAGATAGTTGACACCTCATATGAAGACATCGCTAGATACGCGAAAATCTATGATCCGAATAGAGATTACACACCCATCACGGTAGAGACCGGCATGGCTCAAATAATTGAGGGAGTGGACAGAGCATTATTAGGGATGACAAAAGGAGAGGAAAGGAGTATCTTAATTCATCCAGAAGAAGGTTACGGTATCAGGAGATCAGATTTGATCCAGCAGATACCAATGGAGGTTTTCGAGGAGGGCAACATAGAACCTATCGAAGGCATGATTATTAATACCGAGAAAGGACCTGCTGAAATAATTACAGTGGCTAAAGATTTCGTCGAGGTTGATTTTAATCATCCTCTAGCAGGTATAACTTTAATATTCGAAATAAAGGTAGAGGATATTGAAAAGATATCGATAAATGCAAATAGGCTTTTTGAAAGAGGCATGGCTTTTTTTAAACTAGGAGAATATCATATTGCGATAGAATTCTTTGATAAGGCATTAGAAATCGACCCAGAATTCAAATTGGCATTAAATAACAAAGGCGCCAGCTTAATGATGCTCGGGAGATTTGATGAAGCAATTAAATGTTACGACAAATTATTGGAGTTGAATCCGAATCATCACTTAGCCTTGAGTAATAAAGGCTTCTGTTTAACTAAATTGGGAAAATACGAAGAGGCGATTGAGTCATTCGACAAACTCATAGGAATAGATTCCAACAATTATCTGGCATGGATAAACAAGGGATCTACTTTAATGAGCATGAAAAAGCTTGAAGAGGCTGTTGAATGTTATGAAAAGGCACTGGGTTTAAACCCCGAATCAGAAGAAGCGAAGGAGGCAAAAGAGAAGATACTTAAAAAACTCGGAAAGTGATAGATTGACTGGGACTGTAGGCTTCATACATCATGAGGGTTATGGAAGGATGAGTTTTACTCCCCCTCCTATACAGATAACTGAAAGATACAAGAAGACATACGATATACTTGATGAACTCGGAGTTTTCAATGATAAGGCTAAGGTATTTGTTCCAAAGCCTGCAAGCGAAGAAGATCTCATGTTGGTTCACACAAAAGAGTACATAGATTTCGTTAAGAGGATGAGCAAGGTGGGTAGAGGATTCCTAGATTATGGGGATACTCCTGCCTACAAAGGTATCTTTGAACTTTCATGCCTAAGAGTTGGAGCATCTCTTTTCGCAATAGATCTTGTAATGAATGGGGAAGTAGATCACGCTTTCAATCCAGGAGGAGGCTTTCATCATGCCACTGAAGATTCTGCAGGAGGCTTTTGTGTCTTCAACGATATAGTGATGGGAGTAAGACATCTGGAAAGGAAATATGGTGTAAAAAAGATAGCCATCGTTGATATAGACGGGCACCACGCTGATGGCACTCAAAAAATTCTGTATGAAGAGCCGATATTGAAGATATCTCTCCACAAGCGTGGACTATTCTTTTATCCTGGCACAGGAAGTATAGAAGAAATAGGAGAGGGGAAAGGCAAAGGATATTCCGTAAATATACCATTTCCCTCAAATACATACGATGAAGCATATATTTTCGCCTTCAACGAATTAATCCCTCCCCTGATAGAGGCTTACGAACCAGAGATTCTGCTCCATCAATTTGGAACAGATGCCCACTATATGGATCCACTAGTAGGACTCTCTCTAACTACTAGGGCTTATCAAGAAGTCTCTGAGGTTATGCATGTACTCGCACACGAGACGACAGGTGGAAAGTATGTGATATTTGGAGGCGGAGGATATAATCCTGATAATGTCGCAAGATGTTGGTCAGTTATGTTCACAACAATTTCTGAAGCACTTCCAGAGGATTCAAAAGAAAGATTTGAACTTCTACTCGATAAAGTAGAGTTAAATAAAGATAAAAAGTTATTTATAGAAGTGAAAGAGAGAGTAGAGTTGATAAAAGAGAAAATATTTCCTTTCCATGGATTAGATTTTTAAAAAGAGATGAAAAAATGATAGTTGCAACTGTTATCTCAGGATTTGAGAGGGAAGCAATCAGAGAATTGGAGGAAATAACAAAGGATGAGGTAAAAACAACTTATTTTAGAGGACTTTTACTTATAAAATCAAAAAATCCTAGGGAAAAGATAAAAAAGATAAAAGAAGACGATACAAAATTTTTGGTAAGAGCCATACCCATTGATTATATAGGTAACATATATTCTGAAGATTTAGAAAGATATTTTGAAGACATCGCAAAAAAATCTTGCGATTTGTTAAAAAACAAGAGTTTTAGGGTTAGGTGTAGGAGAAGAGGCTCTCATAGTTTTAACAGCGTAGATGTAGAAAGGGAAGTTGGCAGGACGATAAAGAATATCTCCGGTGCCAAGGTAGATTTGGTGAGACCAGATTTAATTGTATTCGTGGAGATCATCCAGGATAAGGTATACGTAGGAGTCTGTAGGGAAGAAGAAATTTTCTATCAGAAGGGTAGAAGGTTGAAGAGGTATGATGAAAGACCTTTAAATAGAGCAATGCGTAAACTGGAGGAGGTATTTGAGATATACGAAGATTGGATACCCAGAAAGAGGGTATTGGATATCGGTGCTTCTCCTGGAGGTTGGACAAAGGCACTTGCAAGGTACGCGGAAGAGGTTATTGCTGTAGACAGCGCCCCATTAAAACCTAGTATAGTGAAATTACCGAATGTCAGATTTATACAAAAAAGAGCCGAGGATTTAAGGTTAGATGAGATAGGAGAGATAGATATGATTACCAACGATGTAAATCTCCTACATAAAGAATCAGCAGGATTAACCCTCAAGTTCAGAGATTGTCTGGTAGGTGGAGGGCGAATCATCCATACAACAAAACTTGCCATAGTTCCGGGAACTGATAGATTTCCTGTAGAGAATATTGATTTGGCAGTTAATGAAGTAGAAGATATGTTTAGCAAAAGTGGATTAAATATTAAAGATGTATTATCCCTGAGGTCTAACACCAAAAACGAGAGGACTATATTGGCTGAGAAGTGATGCCCATGAATATAGATGAGAGAATCTCAGAACTACACATATTTGAAAGAAAGGTTCTCATTGGACTAAGTAAAACAAAAAAATCTAACCCTAAGGAATTAAGTCAACAAATAGACTTGGATATGACGGCTATCAATAGGGCAATAGAATGGCTAAAGGGAAAAGACCTATTAAGAGTGCATGAAAAGGAAAAAATCAAGGTAAATATAAATGAAGAAGGAAAGAAGTATCTAAAAGAAGACTTTCCTGAGAGAAAACTCTTAAATTTAGTGGATGATGAAAAACCCATATCCGAGATTCCTCTTGGTAAAGAAGATTCGACAATTGGTTTAGGTTGGATGAGGAAGAAAGGTTGGGCAGATATCAAGAAAAGGAATGATGAATCTTTTCTCAGACTAACTGAAAAAGGGAAAGAATTTAAAGATAAATCAGGTAGAGACGAAGAAATCTTGAAAGAAATATTTGATGGTAAGAGAGTATACGAAGGAGAAAAATTACTTTTGGAAGAAATGGAGAAGAGAGGATTAATAGAACTAATAAAAATAAAAGAACATACCATAGAGCTAACAGAAAAGGGAGAAGAACTAGTTTCTTTTGGCATACCTTTGGAAGAAGAGATTACTCAGATAACAAGCGAAATACTTACCTCTGAAAAATGGAAAGAAGTTAAGTTTAGGAGATATGATGTAACAGCTAGCGTACCTAAGGCATCTATAGGGAAAACACATCCTTTAAGAAGAATAATTGATGAGATTCGAGAAATATTCCTACTTATGGGTTTTGTTGAGGTTAGAGGTCCTCTTGTAGAATCTGCTTTTTGGAACTTCGACGCTCTATTTCAGCCTCAAGATCATCCTGCTAGAGAAATGCAGGATACATTTTATCTTAAACATCCTGAAAGTGCAAAGTTGCCCAAAAATTTAGTCATGAACGTGAAAGAAGCCCATGAACACGGTGGTAATACCGGATCCGTTGGATGGGGAGGAGAATGGAGAGAGGAAATAGCATCGAAAACACTCTTAAGAACTCATAATACCTCCTTATCTGTTAGATATCTATCTGAGCATAAAGAGCCTCCAGTCAGGATGTTTGCAGTAGATAGAGTATTTAGGAGAGAAAACATTACGTACAAGCATTTACCAGAGTTTCATCAAGTTGAAGGCATTGTGATGGATAAGGATTCTAATTTTGCACAGTTACTTGGTATTCTAAGAAAATTTTATAATGCTATGGGATTCGAACAAATAAGGCTTAGACCCGGGTACTTCCCGTATACAGAGCCTTCATTGGAAGTTGAAGTCTTCTATGAGGAGAAAGGTGAATGGGTAGAATTGGGAGGCGCAGGGGTATTTAGACCTGAGTTACTAGACCCTCTCGGAATAAAGTATCCAGTGCTAGCATGGGGTCTTGGTTTGGAGAGACTGGCAATGATGAAGTTGGACATAGAAGATATAAGGTTGCTCTACAGAGGAAATATTGAGTGGTTGAAGAAACTGCCCTTGAGATGATAACATGAAGGTACACATACTAGACAAAGAGAATCTGAAAGATTGCGTCCTTATCTCCGGCTTTCAAGGTATCGGATTTACTGGATATATTGTCGTAAAGCATGTGCTGGATATTTTAGATGCAAGACGCATAGGCTATATAGAGAATCCTGAGATGGTTCCTGTGGTTACTGTCCAAAATGACAGGCTTTCTTTACCCACAGAGATCTACAGGTACAAGAACTTTGTTATCGTTGTAAACGAGGCTTTTAGCACAACTGTAGAAATGAACGAGACCATGAACTTGCTATCAAATTGGGCAAAGGCGAATAAATTCAAAGAAGGAATTTTCGTAGGTGGATTGAATAAAAGGTTTCAAACAGATGCTAATGTAAAGTTAAAGGGAATTGCTACATCAAAGGCAATTCAGAGGCTTAAAGACCTTAATATACCAATATTAGATCCAGGATTACAAGTTGTCGGCCCTCTTGCCTCCTTGTTAGCATATTGCGAAATAAACGATTTTCCCGCCATCGCTTTGTTACCTTATGCTGAAGAGAGACCAGACCCAGAAGCCGCTGCTATTGCTGTGGAGATTATAGAAAAGGCCTACAAAATAGATCTGAGTGTTGAAAAATTATTAGAAGAAGCAGAAAATTTAGAGCAGCAGATAGAAGAATTAATAAAGATGAGAATCGACCAACAACAAGAAAGTGACTCAAGAATGTACATATAGTTCCATTTTCCATTATTAAAGAGACAAGTATTTAATTTATTAAGCCTTATATGCTGTGATGAACAGGAATTGCAGTTTCTTTAAGTCTTGTAGTTGTACGATGGATTGTTCAAATTGCCATACCATGGTTTTGATCAATAATAAAAAACCTCAAAGCATGGAAGAGGTCAAAGAACTCATGAGAATTAACTGCGAGCGTAAGTATAACTACAGAGAAAGACTGGATTTGAGAGAGATGTTTTGGCTCCTTGTCTTAGTCTCATTTGCTGCTTTAAGTTTTGTGTGGAGTCTGTAATATAGGCGATACTTTGTTTTAACATCAAAATCAGAATTTATCTGGCGAGATGTAATCCCCATGTTTTTCCCTTGCTTTGTTTAGTCTCTCTCTTTGCTCTTCCAATACTTTACATAATATTTGGGGCGTATCAGGGACTTTGCTCTTATAGATCTCTATTATCCTATCTAACTTGGCTAAATTTTCTGGAACCCTTGTTGTGAATTGTTTAATGTAATCCTCCTCAGAGTAGTATTTATCAAGAACTTCCCTAAACAGCCTTTTAAGATCATGATATTTGGGTATGAGTCCAGTGGGTGTTTTTATCGCTTCAACTTCCTTATGTGAACGTAGTTCCATCCATTTAAGCCAGACTCTCTTATCAGTTTTATCATTCATGAAATTTCCATCAGAGCCTATCAGAAAGTAATTCACAGAAAAGATAGGAGGCGGATTCTTTATGGTAGCGCCAAAATTTAGGTTAATTTCTATATATTTACCTATGGGTATGGATAGAAAGTCCAGATTCGACATTGGATTAAATTTTCTAACACCTTCTTCTCCTAAGGTAGCGGCTGTGGTTTCCGACTCTAGCGAAGCACCTTTGGTTATGATGCCATGTACCCAGTCAAAAGACTCTTCAACAGGGACACACGTATCTGAGTCTCTTCCACCATAGATTATTCCCCTTACCAAAACGCCTTTAGGATTGTTTATTTCAAGATCCATATTATCTAAAAGTTTCATATCAAGTGTAAAGCGGGCATTTTTGTGTGAAGGTGTTATTTCGTTATCATAAACATCCTTCTTTCCAGAAAACCATTCTCCTGAGTGATTGAAACCCTTTGGGGGAATTTCTCCATCTTTACCGATCCAGTAAACATCTCCATCTTCTGTAACCAGCACATTTGAAAATATGATTTCTCCTGGGTTGTGAAGTACCTTCCATATTATGGAATCGTCTTTAGAGTTTACGTCTTGTATTATTCCAAATATTCCCTTTTCTACATTGACTGCGTATATTTTCCCCTCCCTTTTCCTTAAGTAAGCTATATCATCCCCAACTATCGTCTCTCCTTCCAACATAGCAGTAGAAGTCTTTCCACAGAGAGAGGGAAATGATCCAGTGAAATAACTAACCCTGCCTTTGGGGCCTTTTACTCCCATTATAAACATATGTTCTGTCAGCCAATCTTCTTTTAATGCTCTATTTATTGCCAGACGCATTGCTAATTTCTTAAGTCCAATGGTATTGCCACCATATTGGGTATTCACACTATATACAGTTTCATCTTCCAAATCAATATATATTCTGCGTTTATCAATGTTCTTACTCGTAAGTCTTTCATCCAATTCTCCTTGAGAATGTATAAACTTAAAGAATCGCTCAGAATCACCCAATCTTTTGAATTCCTCATATCCTGGTCTGTAAAGCAGGGTTTCGTTGTGAGCCACGCAACTGGAGTCAGTAAGCTGAAGAGATGGTATGGAGAATTCAGAATTTGTTGGTCCCAAACAAAAGAATAGCACATACAATTCATGCCCATTCATGATGTTTTTTAGAATGGTGTAAATTTCTTTGAGTCCATCCTCCCTATCTATTGCGTTTATACCGGGACCCAAATCAACATCCTTAGGTAGAAGGAATTTTGTATTTTCCTTATCTCTAGCCTGATCGTAGTAGCCGTCAAAATGTATAGTATGACCATCTATGGCAAGTTTCTTCTCCTCTCCACTCTTTATAGCTGCTTTTCTGATATAATTAATATCCTCTGGAGAATCATCGCAGACAAATACTTTACTAGGGTTACAAAGTTCTACATACTTAGCAATGAATTGATAAAGCTTGGGATTATCTATCCCAACGAGTTTCTCATAATTTTCTTCACTCAATCGTGCTTCGAGTATTTTCATGGTATCCATTTTTTTAGTCATTGTAATACCAAATTATGAAATCTTATGCTATTG
>CAYFZR010000009.1:0-7988 GCA_964347835.1 uncultured archaeon | reverse complement strand
ATGTCGCGCCAAATAGAAAAGATCTTTCGGATAAAACATTAAGCCTTGCAAATGGCGCGATCGGTCAGGCAAATATAACAAATCTGGTTGCGCTGATAGCCGTGGTTACAGGTTCTCTTGTAATAGTACTTATAGTGCTAATATTTTGGCCTTATGAGGAAAAATAACAAATCGATAATGATTTAAGTTATATTGATCCATATCAACAGGGGGATTTTTAATGTTGGAGAGCATATTCTATGCCAAATCTATAGCGGTAGTTGGTGCTTCCGAAGATCCAAGTAAATTAGGCAACACATTGCTTAGGAATATAATTGAAGCGGGCTTTGAAGGAGAAATTTATCCTATAAATCCAAAAGCAGAGAAAATTTTGGGATTGAAGGCATATAAGAGCGTTATGGATATAGAAGAAGATATCGATCTCGCGGTTGTAGTAATACCGAGCAAGATAGTTCCTAGCGTAATGGAAGATGTCGGTAAAAAAGGTATAAAGGGAGCCATAGTAATATCAGGGGGATTTAAAGAGATAGGAGAAGATGAACTGGAGAAAAATGTTGTAGAAGTAGCAAGGAAATATAATACTCGAGTACTTGGACCAAATTGCCAAGGTATAAACTATACATATAACAAAATGTGCGCTTCATGGCCTGTAATAAAATCAAAAGGTCCTCTGGCAATTATTTCTCAGAGCGGGACTATAGGTGCTTCATTCGAGATGTGGGCTGAAGAAGAAGGAATTGGAATATCTTCTTTTGTGAGCCTTGGAAATAAGTGTGATGTCGATGAAACTGATTTAATAGAATTCTTTGCCAATGACGACAACACTAAGGCAATATCTCTTTATATTGAAGGGTTCAGAGAAGGAAAGAGGTTTATGGAAGTGGCAAGAAAAACAACAGAAAAAAAGCCAATAATCGTATTAAAGCCAGGAAAGACCGAAAAAGGTAGAAAAGCCATAGAAACACATACAAAATCAATCGTTGGCGAAGACGAAGTCTATGACACTGCTTTCAAGCAGGTTGGAGTTAAAAGAGTAGAAGACTTGACGCAGCTATACGACTTTTCCAAGGCATTTGCCTTATTAAAAAAACCTCCCGGTAAAAATTTAGTAATCGTGACCAGTTCTGGAGGATCTGCAATTCTGGCAACTGATCTTGCTGATAGGCTTGGATTAAACGTAGTTGAAATAACCGAAGAGGCAAAACATAGATTAAGGGGAATATTGCCAGCGCATTGCATAGTGAGCAATCCTATCGACCTAACAGGAGACGCTAATGCAAGCATGTATGAAGAAACTTTAGAGATATTAAAAAACGAAGAAAACATAGATATTTTCTTGGTTATATTTGGAGATCCGATAGAAAATGCTTGTGAAGTCATAAAAAGACTCAAGGATAAAACAGGTAAGGAGATAGTCGTCTGCTATCTTGGAGGAGGAGATGTAGAAAAGGAAGAATCATTGAAAATGCATAAAGAAGGCATTCCAGTCTTTCCTACCCCGGAAAGAGCTATTCATGTGATAAATGGTTTGGTAAGTTGAAAATCTCAGTGAGGCAGATGATCGTACTGACTGAGCCGCAGGCAAAAGAACTCCTTTTGAAATACGGTATACCGGTCCCAGAATTTAAACTGGCAAAGACTAAACGGGAAGCCGTTCAAATAGGGAGAAAATTTGGTTTTCCTTTGGTAATGAAGATCGTATCACCAGATATCTTACATAAAAGCGTTGCAAGTTGCGTAAAGTTGGATTTGACGAACGAACAAGAAATAAACATGGCGTTCGAGGAGATTATGAAAAACGCACAAAATTATAAAGAAGATGCGAAAATAGATGGAGTTTTACTTTACAAGATGGTACCAAAAGGAATAGAATTAATCATAGGATCAGTAAGAGATGAAATCTTCGGACACGTTTTGATGGTTGGCATCGGGGGCGTGGACGTTGAAAGAGAAAGAGACGTGTCTGTGAGGATACTACCTGTAACAAGAGAGGATGTACTTAGAATGATTCGTGAGATAAAGGCTTATGAAGGATTAAAAGAAAAAATAGAGCCAAAATTAGAGGAAATTGTTGGTACGATCATCAAGATCTCAGAGATGGTTGAGGAAAATCCAGATATTAAAGAATTAGATATTAATCCAATAATAATCTCTGATTGTGATATCTACGCTGTAGATGCGAGGATTATAAAGTGAAATTATGAGTAAGATTGGGAGAGATTTCTTAGAGAATCAAGAGGGGTACGGCCGAGTGTACTTGAACAAAAAATATCTTTCGCTGGCATTGCTTTTGTTTACACTGTTATCTTGTTGTATTGAGAAACCCATAGAAAAAATGAAAGAGGATAATAAAACTGAAGAGATTATTATATTAGAGAATTATACCGTTAAAGAAGCGTACGTTGTCCAGGAACCATATATATTTTTGAAGAATATCTCCGAGGCTAAAATCGTTGAAAAAGAGATGATCATCGAGGAAGAAAACTCTGAAATTTTGCTGCCCAGAGATTCAGAAGAAAGATACGAGATAATAAAAGGAGAGGATGATTGGAAAAAATTCACGGTTACACATTTGAACAGCACGATAAGAATCGAAGTCAAGGCAATTTTGCCCTTTCAGTTGAGGATAGAACGGGTTAAAGTTGTTTGGAAAAAAGATTTTTTACCAGATAGTCCTCGAATGGAAGGTAGAATCGCAACTTTTGAGGAAGAAGTCCAGTTAGAGCCAAAAGATTACATATTAATCTTTAATGGAATTAAAGGAGCGCAATTAAGGATAGAAGAGGTCTATACTACAAAGAAGAAGGAAACGGTTTTTACCACCGTATTGGTCACTACCACTGAAGAGATAACAAAATACAGAACCGTAATTAAGTATAAAAATGTGACAAGAGTTAGGATTAAGAATATAACCTAGTAAAACGATGGCTTCTGAATCCTTACCATGGGGATAATGGAGGCCATATTCTTGCTTTTTGTTAAAACCTCAAATTAAATACTTAACAATTTTCGTATTATCTGAAAACTCTTGGATTAACTTGTTAGATTCTTCAACTCATATTTAGTTGGACATTTAACCAATATTTGACTGGCTGTAACATGAGTTTTGGCATCTAATATACCGGTAACGACAACCCTCTTACCTTCTCCTATATCTACAGGTAAATCTCCTCTATAAGTTACGTCTAAGGATGATTCTCCGTCCGAGAGGGTGAATTCCAAGGTCTTTGGAATCCAACTCAATGTACCCTCTAAGATGTCTCCAACAACCCTTACCTCATGGTTTAGGTATTTATCGGAGTCAGCACTTACCTGCGAGACAGTTAGATAAAAGGTTCCTGTACTCTTTCCAATACATCCTGCTATAAACATCATTAAAATCGTCGTCAGTATAATCTTCTTCATTTCATCGCCTCTCAATGGATTTTAATTTCCTTTCAAGAGCCTTCACCCGCATTTCCATCCAAAGGAGATACAAAAAAAGCCCGGTCCAAATAAATACGCATGCTATTAGAATGCCTACCAAAGTATCCATTCAAAAACCTCCAAACGTGGGTAATTCCTGAGGATGTAGAGCGCTATATCTCACAGAAATATAACTTATGATTATGCATATAAATCCTAAGATAGCGAAAACTGCTGTTATCCTTGCTCTCTTCTCTTCGGTTACTATGGCAGATCTAAGGGTCAGGTATGCTGCGTAAACTAGCCAGAGTACGAGTGTCGTCGTCTGTCTCGGGTCCCAGTGCCAAAAGGCGCCCCACCTCATCTTAGCCCATATAGAGCCCGTAACTAGAGCGAGGGCACCGAATAACAAACCTAACTTTGCAGAAGAATGGGCAATATCGTCCAACTTTACATTTCTTTTCTTTAGGTATGAAGTACTTCCTACAAATGTAACAGTGAAAGCAAGATAGGATATCCATGCCATGGGAACATGGAAGTATATCATTCTATCCCTATCATCCGCATTAGGAGAGTATATAAGTGCTAGGTAGAAAGCGAGGGATATCGCCATCCATATTACGATAATCTTTTTCATTGAAGCACCTGTTTTTTTATGAGTTCTATGAATATTGATATATAGTTTAAACTTTTTGTGTTTGGTGATACCAAAACTTCGATACTCGTTACTTTTTCTGTTCATTGCTTTTAACTAACACTCTCTAAATTTGATGGTTAATTTTACAAAATTGAAAGAATGTTGAATTTCCTATCTCTTCGAAGGAACCCATATACAAGAACAACCGTATTTCAAACATCCTGATGGTTTCGTTTCCTTTATTAAACATTCACCTTTTAAGTCTCCATAATCCTTCAAAAAAGGACAAATCCTTCTCGATTTGTTTGGATTCTTAGTATCTTTATCTAAACAAATTCTATAACTTTCTACTCCGCTTAAATTTGTTAGAAATGTTTCGTAATCTACATATCTCGGCAAATTCTTCCATTGATCTTTCCATTCAACCCCGATACAAATCTTTTCCAGGATGTCTTTCCTGTTTGCATTGATCCATCTCATCAGGTCATCTAGGGTTATCAGATCATATCTTCGCCAATGCGCTCTACAACAGGCTCCGCAGTTTTTGCATATCATTCTTCCACAACGTAATCGAAGACATATAGAGAAGTTAATAACATTAATGAGATGTAAGAGAAAAGTATGATAAGTTCAATCTCTATGTGTTGAATTCCGAATCCCATTATTGTTTTCTTAGAAGCAGATACAGAAGGAATAACCACTGGTATTAACAAAGGAAAAAGTACTACCGGAAGTAAAACTTCTCTTGCCCTTGCATCCATAACTAGGCTTGCTATTATAGAACCAACGATTACGAATCCTATGATTCCGATGAAAATCTCTAAGAAAACAAGGACCATATTGAAATTTACTGTTAAGTTGAACAAAACAATGGATAGAGGAAATATTACTATCATCAATACGAGCATGATGAAGAGATTATAGAGTATCTTTCCTATCAGTATTGATCTATTTTTTATAGGACTCAAGAGTAGCCCTTCAAGGGTTCCTGTTTCTTTTTCCCTTACGAAGGTTCTATTTAAACTTAACACCCCAGAAAATAGAAGAATAATCCATATCAGTACAGGTACAAGATCTTTTATAAGGTTAGCATAAGTTCCTAAGGTATAACTTAAGAGAGTGAGTACAATCAAAGCGAATATGAATACAGAACTGATAGTGTGTTTGGCTCTTAACTCAACCCTTACATCCTTCGAAAAAATCGTCAACCACTCACTCATTTCACTCGCCTATTAGCCTAAGGAAGACGTCTTCTAGAGATTCTTCCATTTCATAAATATACTCAAGAAATGCCACTTCTCCCCTGTCCATTATGGCAATTCTATTACAAAGGGATTCTGCCTCGCTTAAATGATGTGTTGTTAAAAGAACTGTGGCTCCATCTTTATTTAACTGTTTAATTAGAAATCTAATCTTTTTTGCACTAATAGGATCCAGTCCTGAGGTAGGTTCATCTAAGAGGAGTATCTTAGGTCTATGTAATAGTGCTTTTCCTATGGAGACTCTCTTTTTCATCCCGCTAGAAAGAGTATATACTTTTTCATTTGCGAATTCTACCATGTCAACAATTTTTAAAACATCCCAAATTGTTTCTTCGTCATTTATTCCGTATAACCTCATGTAAAAGTCGAGATTTTCATAACCCGATAGTTCTTCATAGAGAAATGTATTATGAGAAACAACACCGATCAATGATTTAACCTTTTCAGGATGCTTATTTACACTTTTTTTACCGATGTAAACATCTCCCTCTGTGGGTTTGAGCAGGGTTGAGATTATCTTTATGAGCGTAGTCTTTCCCGCACCGTTAGGTCCTAACAAACCAAAAAATTCTCCCTCTTTTACCGAGAAAGTAACATTTTTTAGCGCTGTTACCTCACCATATCTCTTCACGACGTTCTTGATATCGATGCTCACACTGTTAGACATATCTGAAACAACGTAATCAAAGATATTTAAACCCATAAGGGAGTGAGAAGTATATCTAATACTAATAATAATCTAAATCATCGATGAGAAATTGACTTTCTAAACCTGCATGTCTATCATTTGGCGAAAACCGCCTAGAATTCTTCTCTAAGATCTTAAATTGCCTAGTACTGATTTGACAAGTATTCTTTGTTATATCCTCCAATAAGACCCTAGTTGCGCTTATTTTTGATGGTGTATCCAGAACATTAAAGGATAAAAAAGTTAGTCCATCATTTTCTAGGTTAGTACTCTTTAAAGAGAAGTCTACCACCTTGACGTCTTCCTTAATCAATTTAGGTATTATGCTATTGGCCTCTTTTAGGTAACAGCAAATCTCAACTTTCATCAGGATCTTCATTTTATCACGATCTTAGGCGGTAATGCTAACTATGTGCTTTTTTTAATAATTTAATTTTCGTAAATGAAATAAACTTATAAAAGGGAGATATGAAAAAATAATGGATTCTAAACAGATTTGTTTACATAAACTATATATATCCTTCAGTATAAATTAACGGACATGTCATTAGAAAAATTAGCATCCTCTATGGGTAGACGCTTGTCCACGGAAACCGTGACAGACTTCCTATTATTAAACAAAACCTTCAACGAACCTAGATTCAGGGCATTAAAAAACAAGGCTATTGATAGGGTTTCTACCGTATTGCTTTCCGGTGCAAAGAACAACGAGTTATTCTTCGATATAGTTGAGTGGGGTGTTGAAAACGGAGTTGCTTCAAAGCCAACGTTTTCTAGGAGAAAAAACTTCTTAAAAGACTTAGGAATCATTGAAGAAGAAAAGGTAAAGACAGACTTTGGAAGACCAAGGATTAGACTCGTTTTAAATGAAGACAAGTTCAGAGAGCACTTTAATCCTTAGTCTTTCCATTTTTCACTTTTATGAGAGTCCGAAGACTGGGGATGGCGTATGATAAGGTTGGATCAAGAAGATTTAAAATTAGTTGAGGAGTTCGCCAACTGTTACGATGTAGTCAAGAGTATGCCTAGTTTTCTCTACGCACAGTATCAACTTGGAAATCTGAGAGAAGAAACAGAAAAACTTGGAAAAGATATCGAATATCATCTTTCTAAAGAAAAGGACCCAAAAGATGTAGTAAAACTAATTTCAGACGCTATAGAAGAGATTGAAACGAGGAGAAAAGTCTTTGGTCTTTATGAAGTTCTTCCATTCTTTAGAAGAAAGGAGATCGATTTCTTAATGAGACTCCATAAGAGAGCTTTAGACGTATCAATTCTCGTGGTATTGAATAGGGAAGGAGTGCTAAGAATAAATAAGGAAAAAGAAGAATCCATAAAAAACAGAATATGGCTTGGATTGGAGTTGAGGATGTTCGCCATGCTCGGAGGCATTCAAATTCCAGACGAATCTTCATTCCCTAATGAAATCATAGCAAAAATATCAGAGGAATGCGTAAGTACTCTATATTCAAAAATCAAAGAGGAAAGAGAAAAATATCTGAAATATATGCTGAATGTTCTAGATTTTAGGCATAGAGTAGCACTGTATGATTTAGATTCAGATCTTTGGCGGTTCTTTACAGTAATAGAGGCAGTAAGATTACTGGATATTTCTGGAGAATTTGTACACGATTTGATTGAATTATCAATACTATTCGAGAAGTTAGAAAAAATCGAAGAAGAAATTACATAATTTGATATTTTTGTAAAATAAAATGACTCTCCGGATGCCTATTTTTTAATGATTATACCCCTAGAATATTTTAAAATCAGTAAAAAAATAATTTTTCATCAAAAATTTAAGTTGTTAAATAAATAAATCTCCTAATACTTTATTTCTTTTTTCTGATACTTTATTTCATTTTAGCGAAATATATTTCAGATAAGTTTCACTTATATGCAACAAAGTTAATAGAGGGGGTTAGAAGGTGAGGACTAAGGTATTGAGTTTCTTTGCAGAAAGACCAAGACTTGTTACTTTCTTGGTATCTACCGT
>CAYFZR010000008.1:0-14656 GCA_964347835.1 uncultured archaeon | reverse complement strand
AACAAGATAAACCTCTAATGAAATAGATTAGGCTCAAGGGTTAATGTCTTGCTACTAAAGAAAAGTTAGGTAGTAGGTACAATGTCATTATCGTTAGAAAAAGACCTGAAAGAACTATTAAAAGGTCTCGAAGAATTTATTGACTATTTAATAACAAAAAAAGTACCTGACGAGAAAATTCTTGTTGAGGGATATAAAGAAAGACAAGAACTCAATATAGAAATATTTGAAACGATAACTTATTTTTTTGTTGGTGCGTTCATATTTTCCCTTTTAGCCATCACGGTTCTTAAAAGTCATGTTTCTTTTATTGCTTATACTTATGGATTTTTAGGAGCTATTTTCATTTCTTTCGCTATTCTAAAAGGAGTTAGTGTGCATGAATACACAGAACCCATTCTTATCTTAGAATTTCAAAAAACAATTCAAAGAAACACGATAATAGGTCTCATTTTCATATCTTTTTCTTTTCTCCTTCTTTTAATTAGTTAAGAAATTTCGAGTTAAGTAGCACACAAAAGTTAGGCACTACAACACACACTATAATATCGGTATTACCAAATAAACCGTTAATTTATTCATTATATTTGCAAAATACAACTTGAATCAAAAGGAGGTTCACGATGACTGCTGTAGTACATGAATGGGGGGTTCGCCCTATAGTAACCCTTGAAAGCACGTACTGGGAATATGAAACGCAATGGCACAATGACAACGCGCAAACGTTCAAGAGCGGCATTCACAACATCTTGAAACTGCAAGTCGAATTTAAGTACAAGAAACCATACGGTGGAAGTGCTCGCTACCGAGTCGAGATCGATAGGCTTGTTGGCTCCAACTGGTATAACGTGATAACCGACGAAGTCGGATTTTATCCAGATCCCACAGATACTAGTTGGCATACGGAGTATAAGGAATACGAACTATCGATTCCCGCTTGGATTTGGCATCGTATAGATCGGGTCGTGCATTTCAGAATTACCACACAAATTGAGGGACCTGGACACCTGCCTACGGGTGGTGAGGGAAGTCTTGGGTTTTGGAGTGACCCTGAGTCCCGTGAGTTTACGGCCACCCTTGAGGCACCCACACTGGAAATTGTAGGATCTTATGTTATGACTATGGAAGAATTCTTGCGCGAAACCATGGATTATTACAGGACGCGTTTTCCCCACCCACCCGGACCACCCTGACCTTGAGGTCTATGTCATGTGATGGTCGACTAGGGATAAAACTCTAAACCCTTTCTCTTTTTATTTTTTTACGTTTTCAGATGAGAATCCAAGATCTTCCCTGAATTTTTTCCTTTCATTTTACCTACCTGCGCGTCGCATTAACCATATCGAAGGCAAAAAGATAAGATGCCAACGTGATTAAAATTCCAAATACCGAAAAAAACATTTTACTAGCAAAGATTAAGCCAAAAAACATACCTGTCGTACCTATGTTCATCATCCAGAAAACTACATTTGCTAATTTCTCACTGTATAAATCTTTTATCATGGGAACCGGTTCCTCCCCAAGTTTTTCACTGTATTTTTCCATCCATACGAGCATTGGCAAGATGTGATACATTCCGCCGATTATTGTAATCGATACCCATCCTATCAGGGCCAGATGCACATGCGCGATTTTGAGGTATAGAATACCAGTTGCCATCAAAATTCCTAAGGTGCTTGCGATTAAGAAGTAAATAATAGCACAAACAAAGAATTTTACACTCATGTCCATCTTTTCTTGCACCTTTTCATCGCCTGTTAAAGTTTTATACATTATGTAGGCAAACAGGAGAGAAGATATGAGGAACACTGTACCAAATACCGAAAAAAACATTTTAATAGCAACGATTAAGCCAAAAAACATGCCTATCGTTCCTATGTTAACTATCCAGAATTGTATATCCGCTAGTTTCTCACTGTAAAGTTTTTTCAAAGCCAGCATGGGCAGCATCTGATATTCTGCGCCCATTATGGTAATAGAGACCCATCCTACCAAGGCTAGATGGGCGTGCGCGGTTATGAAATTAGGTATGATTTTGGCCATCATGAGTAAACCCAGAGTAATTGCCCCCAAAAAATATGCTATTGCAACGACGAAAAATCTTATAGTTGGGTCTAATTTTTCTCTTATTGAAAATATCGTCTCAAATATGATATAAGCAAAAAGATAGGATGATGCTACCAATAAAATGCCAGAAAATACTTTAATCCAAAAATTTCTAATTAATAAACCTAAAAAAAGACCTATTGTTCCAATATTTATTGTCCAGAACTGTATGTTCGCTAATTTTTCGCTGAAAAGTTCAGTACCACGTATAGTAGGAACCAACTGGTACATGGCACCTATAATTGTAATAGAAACCCAACCAATTAATGCCAGATGCGCATGCGCGGAGACGGTCCCGCTTTGTGATATAACTCCTATAGCAATCGCAACTCCCATGGTGACAGCTAGTAAAAAGTAAAAAATAGCGCATAAAAAGAATCTTACTGTAAGATTTTTTATCATTTATTTTTTCTCCCTATAAAAACCTTCCAAGATCCGCCATGCATCTCTTTTACTTTAAATTCGTATCCTTTTTGTTCAAGCTACGTAAAAAATTCTAACGGGGAATCATATCTTTTCCAAGATTTCGTTAACTTCCTTCTCTCTAACGTATCCTACTACTTTCAGATCGATGCTTCCTATTCCCTCGATTTCTCTCAATCCCTTCTTTATGGCGGTTGCTAATTGCTCTCCAATTGGACAATAAGGGCTCGTGGGTCTGAAATTTAATCTAATTTTATTATTTTTGACTTCTAAATTTTCTATCATACCCATGTCATAAACACTCGTTCCAGTATGAGGATCGGTTATTTCTTTTAATTTTCCGATTACTTTTTCTTCTAAATTCATTCTATCGCCTCTTTCAGTTCTTTCATAAATTCGTCAATATCTATGTCTCTTATTTTTGCGGCTCTTTCGATGGTGATATTTCCTCCACAGCAATCGCATATGCCATGTTTTAAGAGGACGTTCTTGGATTTTGGATACTTCCTTATGGTTTCGCCTACAGTCATTTCTCCAGTGATATTCATTATATTTCCACCTTTTTTACTCACGATAATTAGTTAGTTCTTAAAAAAGAAAGCCCTTATCGCGAACATGTTCGGTAATTTATCCGTGATTTCTCATACTTTCTTGCTTTTCCTTCCTACATGATATCTCGATCCTTGTGCGTACTGTCCTACCTCATGGTGGGTACCATCAATCACGGTTATACCGAGTTTTTCTATGGATTTTTTTATCTCCTCTTTGTTTGGGCATTTCGTAAAGGGTTCTTCCATTAACATGCAGGAACTCAAATGCACCGCTTCAATTCCATATCTCTTTAAAGTATTGACGAGACGAAATACCCTTCTGCCCGGACAGCCTCCGCATGTAAAAAACCCTATTATTTTTGTATTTGATCCATAATCCCTGAATAACTCTTTTCTATTTTCATAAGCAGTGAGACAGCCGGTGCCAGGGCAAACCTCGGATATAATATCGCATCGCACTACAGCAATCTTTTTAGAATCATCTTCTCCGAGTTGAAGAGCATAAGCCTCTTCCACTTCTTTTATAGAAACTCTACTTTTTCCTTTCTCTAAAGCAAGAGACTCTATTTTTTCTTTCGCTTTATTTCTTACGAATTCTGGCACCCTTTCCAGTGCTTTTAATGCTTCTTCTTCCCATTCCATAGGCCTAACCGTGAATTAACATTGGTAAACATTTTACGCATACCCATTTCTGCTCGCCTTTTACCTCGCATTTTATTAAAGGAGTTTCTTTGCTCGTATTACCACAGTTTAAGCATTTATTCGTGCTCATGCTATTAACCTAAAACCTCTAATATATCACATTTCTTGCTAACATGTTCGCCAGAAATTATGTTAACCAACATAGAATCAATTATAAAAGGGATAGGATGGAATACCCTTCGGTAATACTCATAACATACATCGAAACCTTGGCGAACATGTCAAGTCTTTCTGATACAATCGACTGGTTAAAAGATTTGGGAATGATTCTCTTTGAAAAGGTAGAAATACAAGAATTCAAAGATTTAGATGAATTTAAAGAAAAAATATCAAAGGGAGAGACTTTTCTACCATATTTTACTGTTGTTCCAACATTAAAAGGAGATCTCTTACTCTTTAAGTCATGCCCCTTCGCCGAGACCCTCTGGAAATATGTTGAGAATTTCGGAAGATTTCCCTCTCCAGTTGAAAATATAATCGAATATTACAGAGAAAATGAAGATATTGCGGTGAGTCCTTTTTGTATAGTACATCACTTCGTTAGTAAGAGACTGGGAGAAAAAATAAGAATAGGGGAAAAACGTCTTTGCATCACAAGACTAGGATCAAAATCAATATTCGGCGAAATTTTCGTCTCAAAAAGAAATATCAAGGAAAAAGACCTGGATGAAAAAGAAATTGTAGAATTATTAAAAGATTTCTCGTGCATATATCACTTGGAAACTATAGGTTGAAGACCTCATGTTTCACGTTTTCTTGAAATGAGGGCAATTTTCCGCGAGACTTACATCTGCTGGAGTTATAATACGCCCTCTTTTATCAAGCACACAATACCAAACGCTTCCGTGTCCTTTTGCATAAGAACAATCAAAACACGTTATAGTTTCCTTCTCTTCCATATCAGGGTATCTTTTTTCCGCGAGCGCCTTTTCTATTTCATCTAGTGCCTCTAATAATTCTTCTTCAGAGTATTTCTTTTCGAGGTCTTCTAGCGCTTCTTGCAAACTAAAACGATCTATCTCTTCCAATCTTCCTTTCAAACTCTCTTTCTCTATGTAATCTAGAATCTTTCGAAGTTTATTTAGGTCCTCTTTTTCCATTTTATAATATCTCCGATATTTATCTTAGATGATAGACCCTTATATCCTTCACCATCTTATGACCGACAATTCCTTCTTTTTCTAATTCTTCTACTGCCTCGGAAACATCTTTTAGGGATTCACCCATCTTTTTTGATAGTACTGTTAAGGTAACAGGACCTTCTTTACTCAAAACATCGACTACGGATTTTTTAATAGGCTCTTCTATTTTTGAAGGTATTTTCAAACCTCTCAAGAGCGCGTGCTCCCTAAGAATTGTTTCAGGTAATGCCTCTTCCGCTATACCGTAAATTCTTCCTTTTCCGATCTTCGTAAGTCTTCTTAGAAACTCCGGTTCTGTTGTTCCGTGCAAAATACATGCTCCTGAAATAGTTATTCCTCTCCTCACTGAAATGGCTGCATGCCTTACAGCGTATCCCCTAGGATTGGGAAGAGGAGCAGTAGGATCTCCATCTGTTATGAGAATTATGTGTCTTGTGGCGGTCGATCTGCCGTATTTGGTGAAGAGTTCTCTTGATTTTATTAGAGCATCTCCTATGTTTGTTCTTGCACCCCTCGAGAATACAGTGAGATCTAATATAGCGCTCGTTAATTTGCTTGGATTATCAGTAAGTCCGCAAACAATCTCCGCATCCTCAGAAAAAGATACCACACCAACCCTGTCTCCAAAGTTTGCGCTTGCAAGAGATAAGGCGCTAGCAGCCTTTTTCGCTTGAAATAGTTTTTTACCCTGTTCCATGGTTCCTGATATATCCATTGCGAGTACAATATCCACTCTCGATCTTACATCCTTTTGATAGACCTGAATATCTTCCCTATCAACTTTTTCTCTTTTTGCCTTTATGGCATGCATTATGGTATCTCTAAAGGCTATGTCTCGATACCTGTCTCCAAATCGGTATTTCCTCGTTCCCACTATCTTTCCTTCTCCATATGGCGCCCTGACTCCTGTGCTGTGCTCTCCATAATAAGTGGACGGCAAATAAGTCCAATCTGCCATGAGCATTTCCAAGAAATAACTAGCAGCCTGTGCGCCAAAAGAATAGCCACGAACTTCTTTCTTTAAGACTCCCTTTACTTCCAGAATGTCTAACAACATCTCCAATGCTTTTTCTTTGAGTTCTTTTCTCAATTCCAAAACTGCATCTTGAGTTATCTTTATTTTTTCAGCCTGATCTGGAGAGAATCTTACCTTATACTCTAAATCTTTTGCAATTCTCTGCTGTATCAAACTTAATGTAGAAGAAGATTTCTGACTCAATCTCCTAAGTAAGATGTCTGAAAAACCATACTTAAGGGGTATCTGAAGGCTAGGATCAGAGGCTATTTCCTCTATTATATTCATCACATCAGCATCTGTTATTGGTCCCTTTTCTTTATATTCTCCCAATAAATCATCCATTATATTTTTTAAAACTATTTCTGACTTAGTATAAGGTTTCACTTTCATTCTATGTCTTAAGGTCATGTACATTGCCTTTTTCACGTCTTCTATAGTAATTTCATCCCTCTGATTCAGGGTAGGCAGTACGCTCAACAACTCAAAAAACCTTAAACCCCCTCTTGTGCTGACTCCCCTTAAAACATCTGAGTGAGAGCGGGTGTCTCCAATTAATCTTGCATATAATTCTACAAGATCCTTTCTTATCCCATTTGAATGCTTAAGAAAGAGATCTCTCTCATATTTTGCATCTATGTAATCCATCCTTATAACGTCGAATCTGTCTATCAAATCGTCTGGCAACCTTTCCAGAGTTTTTATTCCACTCGTGGCAATAATCAAAAAATCTAGTCGAAATAACTCCTCTAAACGAGGAACGAAATATCCTTCCTCAAGGCTTGATAAAAGAGTATTTATCACTCTCTCGGGCATTCTATCAATAAAATCGATCATTAAGATGCCATTGTTGGCTTTAAAGAGTTTTCCGGGATGGAAAGAATCTAAGGTAAATCCCTCTTCCAAAGTCGCTTTTGGATCGAAATCTCCTATCAGATCTTCAGGAACCATCTCTGAGCTTCCCTGTATTCTTATCATTCTCTCTCTGCCTTTTATGATCTCTGACTCTCTCTTATCTAATTTTTTGCAAAATGGACATGATGGATCCTCTGCAAGACAATTAACAGGACAGTCTCCAATTACTTCAATATCAGGAAGCATTTTCGATAGATTTAGGGCAATACTCGTCTTTCCTGTGCCCGGAGGTCCAGCCAGAATTATGTTGTGACCAGCGAAAAGACTCGTCAAGACGTCTTCCTTGAAATCTACCGGTAAGTAAAGTCCGTTGAATAAATCTTCTCCTCTCTCCCTCAATACATTTCTTATATCTTCTCTTATACTCATTTTTAGCCCATTATCTCATCTATCTTCCTTATTAAAAGAGGCAAAGGATCTTCAAAGTAAGGTGACTCAGGAGCAGGTTTTATGCGTTTCAAGAGCACAGAGGGCGCCATCTCCATTAGGTCTTCCTTACTTACTTCTCCTCTTCCATGCAAAAGAGCCCTAGCCTGAGACTTTTCGTATAGGCTTATGCTCGCCCGTACACTTGCTCCTTGAGAGATTTCCTCGTCTTCTCTCGTTGCCCTAACTATTTTGAGTAATTCGTCCATCAATTCAGGTCTGACCTCAACGCCTATATCACGAGCATTTTCAATCACGATTCTCTTTTCCTCTTCTATAGAAACAGGATGTCCCATCCTAACCATGTCAAACCTATCTAATAAGACATCTGAGAGTTCTTCTACCCCAGCGTGCTCGGCAGGATTCATAGTTGCTATCATTATAAACTCGGATGGGTAATCAACATCGTAGGGACCTATAGTGGCGATACCTTCTTCAAGTACTTGAAGTAATGCATTCTGTAATTTTTCTGGAACTCTGTTGAGTTCATCGAAAAATACAACTCCTCTATTTCCTTTTAGGAGTTTTCCAGGAGTGAATGCCCTATAGTCTTGGGGTCCATACTTGAATGCCATGGGTGGATCGATATCTCCAAGAAGATCCTCGGCAGTAAGATCTGGAGATCCCTGAATTCGAACGAATCTTTTTATTCCAGAGATTTCTTCGGTTTCGAATTCCTTTTCCTTTATGCACAAAGGACATACAGGTTCTTCTGGAGCACAGTTATAAGGACAACCTTTAACGATCTTTATTGGTGGTAATAATTTTGCAATTTCCTTTGCCAAAGTAGTTTTACCGACTCCAGGAGGACCTTCAATCAAGATATGATGTCCTACCAGTAGTGCTGCTAGTATTCCTTCTTTAGCCTCTTCTTGTCCGATTATTTTTTCTAAAGGATCTATACCCTGTCTAATTTTGTCTAGAATTACCTCTCTTAACTCTTCGATCATAGATAATCACCACCATCATACTTTGAGAGGCAAACTAACTTATATATTCATAGAGGATAACTGTTACCACGAACATGTTCGTGATAATATTTACTTTTTCCCCGTAAACTTCAGGAGAACCAATTTTTTATTTTACGAAGGAATAAAAAATATAATCTAAGGATTATATAATTATGTGGAATGATGCTGGAAAATTTAGGTAGATATGCTGTAACCTTCTTCCTCGTTGTAATGTTCTTGCTATCTTTAATTCCTTCTAAAGCAGAAGAAATTGAAGATTTCGAGGGTTATGTAAGCCGTGCCGGAATTCTTTACGACTATTCTCCAGAGAGATTCCAGGAGGCATTAAACAACGGTAAACCCACCCTGTTAGAATTCTCAGCTGATAGGTGCGGGGCTTGTAGAATGATGATTCCAACAGTAAGAGCGCTGAGAACAAAATACAAGGGAATTGCAGATATCATCACCGTTAACGTAGATACTGCGGAGGGTTTACAACTTTCGAGGCAGTACGGTGAACGCTATCTTCCTACATTTACCTTTTTTGATAGGTATGGAAAACCCGTTAAAAAATTGTCCGGTTATAAAGAGAAAGAAGAGATCGAGTCAGTACTAAATAAACTATTGAGGGGAGAAAAATTAGGAGTCAAAACTCCTGAAGAAACCTCCAAAGGAAAAAAAGTATCAAAAACAACTCCCGCTCCTGATTTAACTACTGCTTATAATTACGAAGGAGAAGTATTGAAGGTAGGAAAAGGTTTTTACGAGGGTTTTCTATCCTTTGGGGAGATATTTAGTTATGAAAACTATGGATTGAGACTCATAGGTACAGATACCGAAAAAAAGAGGGCTTACATTGATGTCTTATACAACGGAAAGAAATCACCTCTCTCGGGTTCGTTGAATGTGGGGAGATCTTTGGATGTGGGCGAGGTAAAATTGACCTTGTTGAGTCTAACATCCGAGAAGACTAAGGTGAAAATAGAGTTACCCAACTCAATGCATTATGAAGTAATCAGGGAATCTGAAAAGTCCTCTAAAATATCCAAACAACAGGAATTGGATCTCATGATCACCAAAGAGATCGAAAATTATAATCCAATCATCGACGAAGAGATGAGCGTGTTGTTAAGGGTAGAAAACAATTTAGAGAGTTCTGTTCAGATCGAGGTCATAGATACTCTTCCAGAAGATTTTGAAGTTGTTCATGGCAACTTAAGTGTAGTAGACACATTAAAAGGAGGAGAATTTAAAATTTACAGTTATAAAATTATACCCCATAAAGAAGGGAATTATGAAATACCTAACGCCAATCTAATTTATTCAGATGGAAGCGATGAGAAAATAATAATATCTGAAGAGTTTTCGATACACGTCACAGAGAATCTTGAAAATGAGGGAGTAGAAGAACTCCTATCTTCTATTTTTGATAGACTACTGGAACTTTTAGGCCTTGAAGGATACACAATTTAAGAAACATATTAAATAAATAGATTAAATAAATGATCATATGCGTTACGACGTGATAGATGAACTGGTAAAACTCATAGAAATCCCAAGCCCCAGCGGCGAAGAAGGTAAAATTTTAAGATATTTAGAGGAAAGACTTAGCGAATTAGATGCTCCGTTTGAGAGACAAGAGGTAAATAAAAATTATAACTTGATAGTCAATCCTCTGGATGACCCGGAACTTATTGTGTGCACACATGTTGATACGGTACCAAAACTTTACCATCAAAATTCCTTTAAAGCAAAAGTTAAAGAGGACAGAGTTTACGGGCTCGGCAGTGCTGATGCCAAAGCCGGGATAGTATCCATTCTCCTGATTTTAAAAAAGATTAAAGAGAAGGAAAATTTAAGAAACTTTCCGGTCTCCTTTGCGTTTTTGGTAAATGAAGAAGAAGATGGATTGGGATCTGAAAAGTTAGCGGATCATTATGTTTCAAAATACGCTATCGTCTTAGAACCCACCGAATTGGATATATGTATAGCAGGAGCAGGATCCTTTGAATTAGAAATTGAAGTAACCGGAAAAGAGGCTCATGGAAGTGCGATTGAATACGGGGAAAATGCTATTCTGAAGGCAATTGATTTAATTGACGAGATTGATAAGTTCTCTTTCCTGAATAAAGAGCATGAATTGATAGGAAAGAGCCTCTTTAACATTCAAAAGATTGAAGGCGGTTTTGATGCTTTAATAGTTCCAAAGATCTGTAAAATGATTTTAGATTTTAGGATACTTCCTAATCAAGATTTTACAAAAATTAAGAACGAATTGAATGATTTTTTTAATTCCAGAGGAATTAACTATAAGTTCATTCATGAGTCCTTGCCTTTCGAAATCAACGAAGACTCAGGGATAGTACATTTGTTAAAAAAAGCATTCAAAGATGTTGTAGGAACAGATGCAAAAATAAGCGGGATGAAAAGTTGGACTGATGCTCAAAACTTATATGAAAAGAAAATCGAACCCATAATTTTTGGTCCCGGAAGTTTAGAAATCTCCCACACTTCGTATGAATACGTTGATGTTGAAGAGGTTATTTTAGCAAACAAAATATTATATAAAACGATTCTATCTTTAATCTAATTTTTTTGTCATTCTTACCCAGTCCCATTTCACTTCAACTTCTTCAAAACCGTAGTCTCTGTAGAATTTTCTTGCTTTCCTGTTATTTTCTCCAACCCACAACTCTAAATCCTTTATTCCTTTACTTTTCAAATAAGACAAGCCTTCCTCGAAGAGTCTACTACCAATGCCCCTACCCTGAAATTCCCTGATAACCGCTATCTCATGTATTTCACCCAAAAGAATACCTTTATCAACACTATACCATCTGGAATCTACTGAAATAAATCCTATTGGTCTGTTTTCAAAGTATGCAACGAGGAAACCCATAGGATCTCTTTTGTAAAGCCATTTTAAGTATCCCTTAATGTTACTGCGTCTTGTGTAAGCATACTCTTCCATTTCGGCGTAAGCATTTTTGTAAACTGTCACGAGGTCTTTGATGTCTTTAATATTCAGTCTATCTATCTTTATCTGTTCTATTTCTACGGACATTGTAGTTAGAACTCCGGTATCACCCTTTCGCCGAACAATTTTACTTTATTCGGATCGGAACCCGGGAAGTTAAGAGTAAAATAAGTAACTCCCGCGTCTATGAATTCTTTTAACTTTTCTACTATTTCTTCTGGAGTACCAAAAATCATCCAGCCTTCTAATTCCTCAAGACTGAAACCGGGGCGAACTATCATCTTTAAAATATTGTTTAATTCCTCTTTGGTCTCGGTTATGATTACTCCACCCATTTTACTCATGATTATTTCGGTGGGATCCCTACCGATTTCCGAGCAGTGTTTCTCAACTATCTTAACCTTCTCATTGACCTCTTCAGGTCTACCGAAGAAATTGCACATATCCGCGTGCTCAGCCGCTACCCTTAGAGTTTTTAAACCTCCCCCCCCTATTAGAATTGGCGGATGGGGTTTCTGCAAGGGCTTAGGATTGCAGATAGCATCTTTAATGCTAAAATACTCTCCACCAAAACTCGGCATCTCCTCAGTCCACATCTTCTTCAGTATCTGGACTGCCTCGTTTAACATTTTGACGCGTTCTGAATATTTAGGAAACTCATAACCATAGGCAATATATTCTTTTTCGAACCAACCCGCTCCAATCCCCATAATTAGTCTACCACCAGATAAAACATCTAGTGAAGCGGCTATCTTTGCAAGGTAAGCAGGATTCCTGTAAGATGTACATGTCACAAGAGTTCCGAATTTAATCTCCTTGGTAATTCCCGCTAGATTTGATAGAACTGTCCAACCCTCCAGCATAGGTGCCTTGGATTCAGGATCCAAGAAGTGTAACTGCATGAAGTGGTCCATTACCCAGAAAGATTCAAAACCATTCGACTCAGCGGTTTGAACTATATTACTTAATCTATCAAAGGTTTCTTCTGGCTTAAAGTTATATTCTGGTTGTTGTATCCCGAATTTTATGTCATTCATGCAATCCCTCCAATTTCTTTATTAAACTATTATTAAAATAAACCTCCAAAATCATCGGAACAAACTCTCTCATCTTTTCAACCACAACTTCAGCGGATTTTTCCGTATCCTTACCCTCTTTTAAGTCTTTCCTTATTTTTTTGAATGAATTTTGTGTTTCGCGCACTTTTTTGACTATTTGATCGGGATTCTTTACGTAGAGACCGTTTTTTTCAAAATATTTCAATAATTTCAGTCTCTTCCATACGGATTCTATGAAATAAAGAATTCTTTCCATATCCCATGCCTTATGCCCGATCTTCCATTTTATCGAACCCTCGATTCCCATGGCGATCATTCTCATATTACTGATCTCTCTTTTTAGGTCCCTTAAGAATTGTTTCGCCTCTTCATTCCTTAATAAATGCGTAAAAACTTTTTCATCCATGTTTAGATTTTCTTTGATTTCTAAATCTTTGAGCAGATCGTAAAAAATTAAATTGGCATCATAAAAGGAAGGGTGCTCGAGGTGAGGTCCGAAGAGCAATAAGGTGCCTTTACCGTAATCTTCTTTAATAATGGCTCCACTTCCTAAAATTGTTCTCTCTGCTAAATCTCTTTCAACCAAAAAAGCGGTATCTTTAGTAAAATTAGAGTAAATTGCAAGTGTTTCACTTCCGTTGGAAACAAAGGCAGGACCTCCGTAAAGGGGAGCAGTAATAATCTTTCCTTGGAAATCTATATATAAAGGACCTCTTACGCCCTGAAATACGTGCTCACAACTGAAAGGTTTAGACATTTGCGTATCCTTGCTTATATTAGTGATGCTGGCTTTAACCAAGTTAAATTTAGAAAGGGGCTCTTTGCCTGAGTATAGGGGAAGATAAGCGCCAGCACAAATTCCTAAGTAGATTCCCCCATTTTCAATGAATTTTTTGATTTGTTTAAACCCATCGCCTATAGAATTAGCTATGGAAATCGTGTCTCCACCGGATATGACCATTACATCTATGGAATTCATCGTCTCCTTTTTTACACATTTTTCATTTAGAAAAAGGATATCTAAGAAACCAAATTTCTCTAAGGTATCAACGAGCCATATCCAAGAATGCGAGGAGCCTTCTCCCACGTATACGCCTATCTTCATTAAATTTGAAATCATGCCAATGTCTTCTTTAAACAAGATATTTATCAGTTTCGATTTTAAGTCTATTAAGTTACGGTTGGTATATTATTTTCCCGATAGCCACGAGAGCAGCGTGATAAACACAAACATGCTGTTGGACGATGTACTTCTCAAACATTCCTACTATGAACAAATCTAAGTGTTGCAAATCAAGACAATCTTCCCGCTTACAGCCGCCTTCTCCATCAATTCGTGAGCGTGGGTCGCTTCGACCAACGAAATGCGCTTGCCGACGACTGGCTTGATTTTGCCTTCTGCCAGCAACTTGAGCAGCGCCGTCAGGGTCTCGCGATACCAAGTGTTGTCTTTTTCCACGAATCTCGGGGTATCGCCGTAAAAGAGCGCCTTCTTGCCGTCTGGAATGAGCCTGAACAGGAAGAGCCGGGCGAAGCTAAGAGGTACCTCAATTCTCCCACCGCCTTTAGCCGACCCGACAAAACCGAAACTAACCAACCGCCCCCCCTTTCGCAGGGTGCTGTAAGACCGGCTCAGGTTTGCCCCGCCGATGCTGTCGAACACCGCATCTACGCCATCGCCCGTCAGGCTGCGGATGCGCTTGACAAAGTCCTCGCTGCGGTAGTCTATCGGTGTCGCACCTAGGCCAGACACCAGTTCATGTTTGCGCTTGGACGCCGTTCCGTACATCTCTAGCCCGGCCTCTTTCCCCAGTTGCAACAGTGCCGTGCCGACACCGCCTGCCGCGCCGTGAACCAGGATACGCTCGCCTTTCTTCACTTGGGCGCTCCGGTGTAACAGGCGATGAGCGGTGAGGTAGTTTAAGACAACGCTGACAGTTTCAGCAAGGTCTAATCCCTCAGGCACGGAGACGAGCAAATTCTCTTGTACACAGGCAAATTCAGCATAGCCGCCGAAATGCGGCAAAAGCGCGGCGACGGTCTGACCCTCCGATAGCGAAGACACGCCTGCTCCGACCTTATCCACTACGCCGACGATGTCGTAACCAGGTGCGAACGGAATGGGTGGCGCTGTAGGGTACATGCCTTTGCGCGCTATCACGTCTGCGAAAGCGACCCCAGAAGCAAATATTTTCACCCGGACTTCACCCTCTCCTGGCTCGGCCAATTCTTCCTCGACGACCTGCAACACTTCAGGTCCGCCTTTACGACTGATAACGACACGTTTGTATTTCATAATAGAACCTCTTTTTGTCGAAGCGTAGCGTCTAACGTTCCGAGCGTATCAATCATTTCCTTACCAACCATATACCAAAGATAAGCTCCCAAAGC
>CAYFZR010000007.1:0-47558 GCA_964347835.1 uncultured archaeon | reverse complement strand
AGGCTCTGCTTATGAATAAATCTGACCTATCATATTCAGATAAAATCGTAACGTTCATGTGACAATCTTTACAATCGTAACCTTCTGTATCCACGGTGGGATATCGATAATCGATATATACGGATAAATTAATCGATTCTGCGCAGGATAATATTAATAAGATTGCAATCAGATACGTAAAGCGCACAAATTTCCCTCAAGCAGTTAATATGCCGGCAATAAAGAATATTGATGCTGAAAGATCCAAGATCTGTTCATATATTATGGCACTTGTTCCATAAATGACCACTACCATTTTACCTAAAAAGAGCATAGTGAATCCCAATGAAAAAAAGAATATAATCTTAAGCTTTGCCGTCCTGAATATATACCAACAAAGAATTAAAACTCCAAAATACGTAAGTGCAGAGAGATACAGAAGTGCATCTGCGAAAATCATAAAATCACTTCAACTTAAATTTCTCTAATTTTCGGGCTACTTTTTCTGGGAAACTAAACATCATGTGTCCCTTTTCGGTTAGCACGTATTCTCCTAGTGTATTCTCGTGAGGGATAAATCTCGCTTTTACGATCCCTATCTTCCTTTGGAACATGTCTTCTCTTTCTATAGTCTCTGTGCGTATGATGACATCGAACGCTATCTCCAATAGGCGAACGCGAGTGGAAACTTTGGGACTAGGTCCACACGCTAGAAGAGTCATGTCATTCGCCTTCGAGTAGGGTATTATATGTTTTAGAAATCTTGATACTGCTTGCACATCTTTCTCGCTTATCAGGTATCCTACATCACAAAACCATGCCCTGATATCCCTTACTCCTTCCTCAATTAACCTATTTGTGCAGAATTTTGTTAAAGAAGCAACTTTGTTCAATAGAAAAGGAGTAAGATAAATTTTTTTGGAAATTGGGTCTTTTAAGAAGCTTTTATCTCCTAAACCAATGCCTTCGACGTAGGAATCGATGATATAAAGTCTCTTAGACTCTATACACTGTCTCGCATCTATATCTACTCTCTCTAAATCTTTAATTATTTCGATAAAAGGCCTCTCAAACGTGGCAACTATAGCCCCGCCTCCATGGTTAAGTCCCTCAGTCAAGAAGAATAGAGGCAGAGAATATGCTGATGAACCTTCATCCACTTCTAAAAATACGGAGGAACCTTTAGGTACTCCTCCTTCTAAAAGACCATCGACTTCAGGCGTTCCTAAACTAATCAACGATTTCTCCGACAATTTCGAACAACCCCTCAGGATCAATCTTTATTCCATCTTCAGATATCTCATATGGAAAAAGGTGTCTTGGATGATCTATTCCTCGCATCTTTTTTATTTTAAGGGTGTAAATATGATGGATTTTGTCTCTGAGCGGAACCTCGTTGAGTTCTATAACGCCGTCAACCAAGTATTCTAAATAGTTTACTCGTTCAATTGCCTCAGATGTAAAAATGGTCGTACATCCAATCGCAGATAGTGAGGTTCCAAGACGTGACAACATTTCTCTGGAATAAGACTCTTCTAAAAAGAGTACAATCGGAGTTACAGAGTCTATGACCACTCGACTGATTTTCTCATTCTCAACTCTTGAGGTTAGATTGTCAAAAAAAATCTCTAGCATACTTGCGTATGTACCTTCGGTCGTCTTCCTGAAAAAGGTCTCTTGTAGTATAACCTTATCTCCAATAAATTTTTCATCGAAGAAGTTGAATTCCTTCATAAATTTTACCATTTTGTTAATAGGTTCGCCCGTAGTTATGTATAAGGTCTTCTCGCCTAATCTGGCAGCATTGAATGCGAATTGAAATGAGAAAGTGGTTTTGCCGGTACCGCATCCACCCACCAACTGAACGAGTGACCCCTCTAAGATCCCGCCACCAAGAATCTCATCTATCTGTGCGATGCCAGTAGGTACCCGCATCTTAACACCTTAAACCAAATTATAAATTTAGATTTATATAGTTTATCGTATAATTTTTCTACTTGATAATTTTTCGATTTCCGATAGAAAAAATTCTTTGATTGTGAAAATAAAAAGGAAATCGAGTTTTTTACCGATATAACGAAGATCTTCTATAATTTTTTAAATGATTTAATATTGTTAGGGAATCGTAAATCTCTTTAAGTATGTATATCCAAACCTTAATATTCATTACAATAATCAATCAACTCAAAAAGTGATTGAAATGAGAAGGACAGGGATTTTTTACCATCCGTCCTTTAGTAAAAGGAGTTATTTAACTATAGGTACCAGATTGAGCCTTTTTCCCGATGCTTTCAATAAAATTCTAAAAAACTCCAATTTAAAACTCTACGAGTCAAAACCTGTTTCCAAAGATTTGATTCTAAAAGTCCATACAGAAGAGATGATAGAAGGAGTAAAAAGAGATTTCCTCTGCTCTACAGCATGGCACTCTGCAGGAGGAGTAGTTCAAGCAGCAGAAAAGATATGGGAGAAAGAGATTGATAATGCCTTCGTTTACATTGGTGCAGGAGGACACCACTCTGGAAGAAACTATCATTGGGGTTACTGTTGTTTTAACGATGTTGCTTTAGCCATAGAAAATCTCCGTGAAAAGTATAATGTAAGGAGATTTGCGATTTTAGATACAGATGCGCACCATGGAGACGGAACGAGAGAACTCTATGCTAACGATTCAGACATACTTCATGTTTGCTTCTGCGGATACAATGACGTCTCCAATCAAGGAACAAAGGTTGACATAGGATATTCTTGGAATATAACGGATGAAGAATATCTAAAAAAGATAAAAGAAGAGTTCATCCCCAGAGTCAGAAACTTTAGGCCTGATTTGCTTTTTTGGTACTTCGGACATGACACTCATAAAGGAGATTACGGAAGCATAGGACTTTCAACGAAATGTTACTTCGGTATCGCAGATTTAGTAAAAGACTTAGCAGATGAAGTTTGTAATGGCGCTCTTGAAGTTGTCCTCGGCGGCGGCTCAAGAACCGATGTTGTCACAGAGGCAAGTTTGGGCATTATTGCGCGAATTGCTGAACTCTAGCCCAAAAGGAATTTATGGTAGTAATTGCCATTAAATCTGGTGAATCTATCTGATTGAACTCAATTATCTGGCTTTGGAGCTTGATATCAATACTATACTAAATATGGACAGGGGAGATTTTTTAAAATTATCTGAGGATATCCAATCTAACGGATGTACGCATCTTTTCATAGACGTTGGGAGTAAGCCTTTCATTAAGACCGGTCAGATTAACGATTATTTCGTCGATCCTAGATTAGATGACCTTAGAGATGTTCTTAATATTAATAAAGATCTCGAAATATTTTATACTCTAAAAATAGATAACGATTATCTAAGTTTGTTGTTCGATTGGCAAGAAAGAATGGATTATGGAATTGAAGTGTCCTCCATCTGTATTCAAATTCCCGAGTATAGAAAAATGATAAAGAAGATCTCCTTAAAACTCTTTGAAACAGGTATAAAGGGATTGGTTTTGAAGGATTTTGGATATTCTTCCCTTTTTTCATGCTTCTGTGATATATGTAAGGAAAAGTTTAAAATGGACACTGAAATAGAATCTTCAAGCATAGATCCGGTTTTCCCCGAGGAATGGAAAAACCGGATTTGGCACGAATGGAGGTCTCTCCAAATAAATAATTTTATAACCGAAATAAGAACCTACATACGAGATTTCTATCCTCTAGCAAAGTTAGGTGGGGTCCTCCATGATTATGACAGAATAATAGATTATGAGAGGCATGGGCACAACTATAGTTTAATGACAAATTCCTTTGATTTTGTATTGCTTAACACAAACAGTATTGAGAGGGCTAAATCAGAGATAGATAAAGAGATTGTTCTTTTTACTAATACTCAGAAGTTGGTTGAAATTGGTTTTTTGATAAAACTGGCCAAAAAATTTGCCAATGGAATCTGTTTTTCTGATTTCATGAATTTTGAAGATATTTCTAAAGCAGAGGAGATTATTGATAAACCTAATGCCGAATCAAGGAGGGAAATTTTACAAATGATTGCAAAAAAGGTATTCGAAAAGAGCAGGTATTACCTCATAGAAGAAGGTGATTACTTTATTGCTAGGAGGAGGGTTCCAGGAGGTCTATTCTTCATAGAAAATCTCGTATTCTTGAAAGAATCTCAAAATCCGGTAGGAAAAGAATATGTAGAGAAGGTAAAGCATCTCTTATCAAAGAGTGATAGGTTATTCTCGGGATTTTTGGTGACCAACAATAGATTTACTTCTAAAGCGATTGAATACGCTAAAGAAGAAGGCATAAAACTTTTAGATGGTGTAGAACTTACAGAATCTTTGGAAAAGATTGAAGAGGATTGTATTATAGAGTTGGCTAAAGGAAAAATTCTTTAGAAGGGGACTTGGGACCCAAAAGCCTCATTTTATCCTAAGTAGATTTTGCTCTATCAGCTCAGCGAGTGGGGTCCAGTCAACGTCAGCGAATTTCGATGCAAATTTTCTTAATCCTTCTTGCGAAAATTCTTCCACCGCAGCGAACGTGTATTCATTCTCGTCCAAACCCTCTCTAACTATGAGTTTTAAAGAACTAGTTGATGACCCTCCTGCCAGACTCCGCTTCCAAAAACTTCACGCTCTTTGGTTTCTGTCGATACTCCAAGGACATCCTCGAGGGGGATGTGGATGTTGCTCCTTGCTTGGACATCCTTTTGGGTTAACCAAACCCTAGATTTTTTTGTGATAAATAGTGAGATATCACTATTCTAACACCATTATATCAATATTCCTAAATAAAAAGATAATTTGCTCTCTTCGTATGGAGGGAGCATATATTCATGAGTAGGAAATTGTTATTGATTATCATAATTACAATCATAGTTAATATATTCCCTTCTAATGTACTCGCTGCACAAGATCAAGATATTGAGGATAATGCCTGTTATACTTGTCATAAGGCTTTAGGTTGGAAGTTTGGAGAGCTCGCAACAAATTGGGAAAGATCGGTACACGCTAAGAATGGAGTAACATGTTCAAAGTGTCATGGTGGCGATCCAAATATTCCTCTTGGCAATGTAAACGATCTCTCTACAACAGAGTTTAGAGAAATTACCCTTAGTTCAATGTACTACCAAGAGAACTTTGTTGGGGCTCCCAAAAAAGAGAAGGTTCAGGAACTTTGTAAACTGTGTCACTCAGAGCAGTATAAGATGTACGTAGATAGTCCAATGGGCGCCTTATTTTTGGCAAATAAAGGCGGTCCATCCTGTGTTTATTGTCACGGCGCCCATGAAAACCATATACCTAACACAAAAATTTGTGAAGATTGTCACAACGATGTACAAGGGTTTAATAAGTTAAATCCTCATTCTGCCTCTTTTGAAGATATCCCTAAAGATTTCCCCACAAAAATAAAAGGTATGCATAGCGAGACAAAGTATGGAGGCGATATTTCCAAGTTAGGGAAGTACCTCTATGCATATTGGCTCGGATCTGTTGCTTTTATCACCCTATTCGTAATTTATGCTCTAACTTTCTTTGTCTTGAAAAAAGGAGGTTATTAATATGTCAGAAAAATCTGTATCAATACTTTCACTTATCTTTATAGCCTTATTGGCCCTCGTTGAATTACTCCTAAATGGGTTGGTCATAACCGGCATATTTCTAAAATGGGACCAAAGACTTGTCTCATTTTACTTTGCGATGGCCTTCCTTGTCTTTGCATTAATTATGCTAATCTATAGCACTTACTTGTCAGATACCCCAATTGAAAAAATAAGAAGAGTTTTGGAAGGTTAAATATGAAGAAAAAGAGTAAAAAAAACAAAATAAAAACGAGCAGAAGAGATTTCATCAAAATGCTCATAGGGATTTCTGGAGTCGGTCTTTTAGGGTCATTTTTGGCCACTTTTAAATCTGTATTCCCGGCCCTAACTAAAAAAGAATTAGGAGAGTCACCTGTTTTTGTATATGCTGAAGATTTCCTGGAAGTGGCTAAGAAAGGAGAAGAGGCTAAAGTTGAACATTTTAAAACTGGAGATGCTGCGAAGGTATTGTACAAAGGAGATCTGGTGATGCTTCTGAAACTAGAGTCTAAAAAAATAAGGGTCAAACAAGGTGTTGATCAAGGATTCATAGCATATTCGTCGATTTGTACCCACCTCTCTTGTATTCCTTACTATAGGAAAGATTTAGATAAAATATACTGTCCGTGTCATGACGGAATTTTTGATCCCTATGACGGTGCTAAGGTAATAGCAGGACCTCCTCCAGAGCCTTTACCACATTATCCCGTGAAAATACAGGAAGATGGTACTATTATTGGATCTGAACCAATTAAAGAGGTGAGAGTCTAATATGCCGAGAGTATCGCTTTTGGAAAGAATATATCTTGAAGTGTATTCGTGGATCAGCGAACGTTTCGACGCGGATAAATATTGGAAAAAAACCAAGTCAACAATCTCTTCCATAAATAGATCCTTTCCACTAACACACACAAAAAAATACGATACAAATGCAATCTGGATATGGTATCCGTGGTATTGTTTTGGGGGAATAGCACTTTTAAGTTTCATCGTTCTGTGCGTAACCGGTGCAATCCTGGGACTTTATTACGTACCTAGCGTGGAAGGCACTCCTCCAGGCGCTTACAGAAGCATGGAGATAATAATGACTGAGGTTCCATTTGGTTATATTATGAGGGCTTTACATCACTGGGCAACCCACGTTATGGTTGCCTCGGTCTTCTTACATACTTTTAGAGTATATTTCACCGGAGCATACAGGAGACCAAGGGAATTTAACTGGATTATTGGAATGTTCTTGATGATATTCACATTGTTTTTCGCGTATACAGGATACATACTTCCTTGGGACCAGTTAGCATATTGGGCAGGTAGAATAGGAGTTGACATGGCCAAAGCAGTCCCGTTTGTTGGAGATATCGCATCAAAATTGCTTTTTGGAGATATTACTATGTCAGGTAACACACTGATCAGATTTTATCTCTATCATGTTTTTATTCTTCCAGGAATTGTGATATCGCTCATTATTCTTCATCTGATCATTGTATGGTATCAAGGAATAGCAGAACCACATTGAGGTGATGATTTGGTAAAAGTGAGGCTTAAATTCAGAGATAAGAAAGAAAAATCCGAGAAAAAATCTGCTTTTCCCTTTTTACCTCACGAAATAGTGAGGGATGCTATTATAATAAGCATATTACTTTCAGCACTATTGTTTCTTTCGTCTATAGTTCCTCCGCCCCTTCATGAGGTTGCTGATCCTTACAATACGCCAAAATTTCTCCTACCTGATTGGTACTTTCTCTGGGTATATGGAATGCTTAAAATCGCGCCTCCACTAAAAATAATGGGAAGAGAGATACTTAATGCGGAGACTATTGGAGTTTTAATGCCCCTTGCCTTCTTTATAATTCTATTTTTGCTACCCTTCATCGATAGAGGAAAGGCATCTCGACCCGCTACCCAACCCAAGCAAGCAGCCTTGGGCGTGGCAACGATAATCTTAATGTTAGCATTGGCTGCTTTTTCGCTATGGGAGGTATTTGGAGAGGCTTTTCCAATTATATCAAGGGAAAGTTGGAAATTTATCCTTAAAATAACAGTCTTATTTTTACCCTTCCTCACTTTCGGTCTTGCTTATTTGGGAATAACGGGTATGAGAAAAGGGTACGCTTGGCTACTCAATCAATGTTACGAATGCTTCAAATGCGACTTAACGTGTCCTGTGAACAAAGTATACGATTTACCTGACCTTAATTTGGTCTACAATGTCTACAAGAAAAATCCTCCTGATTACCTGTGGGAGTGCCTAACCTGTGCTCGATGCACAGAGGCCTGTCCTCTTGATATCGGTTATTACGAGTTTATAAGAAATTCCAGACAGGATAAAAGATGTGAAATCATAGCACACAGGGGTATTCTCACAGATCTCGCAGAAATAGAATCTCTGATGGATAAACCAAATAAAATTGTAAACAATGGGTCAAAATACGGTTATTATCCGGGATGCGTTGACAATCTTTACCTAATGGAAATAGATGGAGTTGAATACGACGAAATCTCTAAATCATCTCTGAAACTACTAAAAAATTCTGGAATAGATGCCTCAAGATTAAATTTAAAATGTTGCGGTCATGACGTGCTGTGGCAGGGAAATGTAGACGTCTTCGAGCGTCTTAAAAAATATAACACCGAAAAAATACGGGAATCAGGTATAGAGACCCTCATTGTAAGCTGCGCAGAATGCTATAGAACATTCAAAAAGGATTATGACTTAAACGTAAAAGTTGTCCATATCTCTGACTTTCTCAGAGATAAAAATCTGTATTTTAAACTAAATAATCAAAACGAAGGAAAAAATGTTGCTTATCACGACCCATGTAGATTAGGCAGACATATGGGAATGTACGATGAGCCTAGAGATCTAATAAGGCGAGTCAAGGGAGTTAATTTGGTAGAATTAGAGAATTCAAGAGAAAATGCGCTCTGTTGTGGAATAAGCGCCATGATGGGCTGTGACGATAGGACCAAGGCATTGAGGGCCTATAGAATGAATCAAGCCAAATATAAAAGAATTGACTACTTGCTGACGACATGTCCAAAGTGTGTAACTCATTTCCAATGTCTAAAAAATGAAGAAAATGATTATAACTTCAAAATAATGGATTTAACCACGTTTATGGCTCAAAATTTAGAAGAAAATGGAGGAATTGAATGACTGGTAAATACAAGATCGATTACGCTTTGAGAGAGCAAGTAAGTGACATACAACATGGATTAAATGTAAATCAATGTTTTCAGTGCAACGTATGTACATCTTCATGCGATGTGGCAAGATTCAACGAGAAGTTTAAACCCGCTAGGATAGTTAAATTAGCAATACTAGGCATTAGAGATGTTTTAGAAGAAGAGGAACTTTGGTACTGTACCACGTGTTTCTTTTGCTTTGATCGATGCCCGCAACTTGCTGATCCAACCGAGATAATCTTGACCTTGAGGAATATTTCCGCGAGAGAAGGGAATCTTCCAAAGTCTCAGAGGCGGATTGCAAAAAATATCTTAGTCACGGGACATTCGGTTGGAATTGAAAAAGAAAATGTAGAGAACAGAAGAAATCTCGAATTAGAAGATTTACCCCCCACCGCAGCAAAGTACAAAGATGCTATCGAAGACGTTCAAAAAATATTGAAAAAAACAGGAGCTCACAAAATTATCCGCTTTAATTTTGATACTATGGAATTGGAGGATTAATTATGGAATATGGACTGTTCTTAGGATGTATCGTTCCCCTAAGATATCCTGACATCGAAAAGGCAGTGAGGTTAGTCATGGAAAGGTTGGATGTGAAATTATACGATTTAGAGAAAGCAACCTGCTGTCCCGTGAGTGGTTGTTATTATTCTTTCGACCATGTTTCCACCTACGCCGTAGCGGCTAGAAACCTCGTAATAGCTGAGAATTTAGGAAAAGACATTATGACCATATGCAATGGCTGTTTTGCCACTTTATTCAAATCAAATAAAAAATTTAAAGAAAATGAGAATCTCAAAAATGAGATAAACAACGTTCTTTCCGACGTTAATATGAGTTATAACGGTACCATAGATGTTAAACATTTCGTTCAGATATTATATCGTGATATTGGATGTGAAACAATAAAACAACATGTTATAGATCCTCTGACTAATTTAAGGGTAGCCGTACACTATGGGTGTCATTTGCTCCGCCCTAAAAGAGTTTTTAATTTGGATGATCCTGAGTATCCTCACATATTCGACGAAATTGTAACTTCTTTAGGAGCGGAGAGCATTGATTACAAACTTAAAAAGATTTGTTGCGGAGCGGGAGGCGGATTGAGAGCAAATAATCCTGAACTTTCCTTTGAAATTATGAAAAAGAAACTTAAAAACATTAAAGACTCTGGTGCAGATGTTATAGTTTCCGCGTGTCCTTTTTGTCATTTACAATTTGACAGAGGGCAATTTGAACTTAATAAGAAAGGCGAAGAATTCGATATCCCGGTTGTGCATCTTGCACAACTCATGGGCTTAGCATTGGGAATCTCTGAGAAAAAAATTTTGACGATTTCTGAGACTCCGAGAAAAAAATTGTTTGAGGCGATAAAAGTATGAGTTCGAAACCTGAAAATCCAGTAGGAGCCGTCCTCGTTGTAGGAGGCGGTATAGGAGGTATTCAATCCTCATTGGATCTCGCAGAATCCGGTTACAAGGTATATCTGGTAGATAAAGCGCCTTTTATTGGAGGAAGGATGGCTCAACTCGATAAGACATTTCCTACCAACGATTGCTCACAATGTATTCTCGCCCCGAAGACCATAGAGGTGCTTCATCATCCAAACATTGAGTTAATTACACATGCAGAATTAAAGGAGGTAAAAGGAGAAAAGGGGAATTTCAACGTTAAAATAATCCAAAAAGCAAGATATGTCGAGATGGACAAATGTACGGGATGTGCAAGGTGTCAGGAAGTATGTCCCATAAGAATGGATGATCCATTCAACGAGAAACTATCTAAAACAAAATGTATTCGAATTCCTTATCCTCAAGCCGCTCCTTTAAAGGCAATAATGGATCTTGAACTCTGTAGTAGTTTCTGGAGTGAGAAGGGAAAAGAAAGATGTTTAAACTGTGAAAAATACTGCGAGGCAAATGCAATTAATTCTGTGCAGGAAGATTATGAAATAGATTTGAATGTAGGGGCAATAATTCTCTCTCCTGGATTTAAGCCTTTTGATCCCTCAAAACTAAAACAGTACAGTTACGATAATCCTGACGTAATAACTTCGATGGAATTCGAGAGAATTTTATCGGCCAACGGACCCACTGAAGGACATGTCATAAAACCATCAAATTCGGAGAAGCCCAGAAAAATTGGATTCATCCAGTGCGTAGGATCAAGGGATAAAATTATAGGATACCCTATATGCTCATCTGTATGCTGTGTTTACGCAACAAAACAGGCTATAATTGCAAAAGAACACGATCCTGATCTCGAAACCTATATCTTTTACATTGACATGAGAACTTTTGGAAAGGGCTTTGAAGAATATATGGAGAGAGCCAAAAGCGAATACGGTGTTAATTATGTTAGATCCAAGATTTCTGAGGTAATACCGGATCCTAAGACAAATAAACTTTCCGTTTCTTATGTTGAAGGTTTAGAATCAAAAGAAATGGATTTGGATTTGGTAGTGCTCTCCATAGGCTTACACCCTCCAGAAGATATCGAAAAATTAGCCGAGATTTGTAATTTAAATCTGAATGATTATGGATATTTCGATACAAAACTTGAAACTCCCGTTGAAACAAGCGTAGAAGGTATCTACGTATGTGGAGCGGCACAATCTCCTAAGGATATTCCAGATACGGTTTCTCAGGGTAGCGCCGCCGCTTCCAAAGTAAGTGCACTATTATCAGAGGCAAGACATATATTAATAAGAGAAAAAGAGTATCCAGAAGAAACGGTAATATCAGAAGAACCAAGAATTGGCGTTTTCGTTTGCCATTGCGGTTCTAACATAGCAGGAGTAGTTGACGTAGGAGAAGTGGTCGAATACTGCAAAACTCTGCCAAATGTGGTATACGCAACTAATAAGATATATGCTTGTTCAAGCGCTTCTACTGATGAAATTAAGGAAGAAATCTTAAAAAATAAACTTAGTAGAGTCATCGTCGCCTCTTGTACTCCTCGAACTCATGAAATTTTATTCCAAAATGCTTGTAGAGAGGTTGGATTAAATCCCTATCTTTTTGAGATGGTGAACATAAGGGAGCATTGCTCGTGGGTACATATGCAAGATAAGGAGGAAGCAACAGAAAAGTCAAAAGATCTCATCAGAATGATGGTAAATAAATCCACTTCTCTAAGACCTTTATACACTCAAAAAATTCCCATAGTTGAAAATGCCCTCGTCATAGGCGCTGGTATCTCAGGCATGACCTGCGCCTTAGATATTGCTAATCAAGGATTTCATGTTTATCTGGTAGAAAAAGAAAAAGAAGTAGGAGGGATTCTAAACAAAATTAAGAAACTCCATAGTAACGCAGATCCAAAAAAACTAATTGAGGATCTAAAAAATAAAGTATTTAATCATCCTAACATAGAATTATTCACTTCTACTACAATAACTGAAGTAGAAGGATCTGTTGGTAACTTCAAGGCAAAATTAAACGATAAAGTGATTGAATTTGCCTCTGCTATAATCGCTACAGGATCAGATGTGTTAATTCCAGATGGTCTTTTTAACTACGATGGAAAAAATATCATCACACAATTAGAACTTGAAGATAAACTCGATGATGATTATAATGGAAAAAAAGTAGTTTTCATTCAATGTGTTGGAGCAAGAGAAGAAGAGAGACCCTACTGCTCGAGGATATGCTGTTCAGTAACAATGAAAGGCGCAATAAACATATGCGACAAAAAAGGAAAGGTGATAATCTTGCACAGAGATATTAGAACTTACGGATTTTCTGAAGAGTTATACGACGAGGCAAGATCAAAAGGCGTTATTTTCATTAGATACGATAAAGAAAGCCCGCCAGAAATAAATGGGTCAAAAGTAAATGTAATGGACGTCGATATTAATGCTGAGATCGAAATCGAAGCAGATTTGGTCGTATTGAGTACTCCACTAATACCTAATTTAAACAACCATATGATTAGCCAACTATTTAAGGTGCCTTTAGACGATAATGGATTCTTCTTAGAAGCACACGCGAAGTTAAGACCCGTAGATTTTGCTACGGACGGCGTTTTTCTATGCGGAACTGCTCATGGACCTAAGAAGATAGATGAGTGTATTTCTCAGGCGTCCGCAGCAGCAATAAGGGCTTCTACCATATTATCAAAGGGATACGTAGAAACTGAGGCTAGTATAGCGCAAGTAAACGAAGAATTGTGCATAGGCTGTAGAGCGTGTGATGTTTGTCCTTTTAACGCTATTGAATATATAAAAAAGGAGGTAAAATTGAAAGAAACGTCATATTCAACTTTAAAAGCCCATATAAAAGAAGCCTCTTGCAAAGGTTGTGGAAAATGCGTCTCTTTATGTCCTAATGGAGCTATTACCCTACCAAGATTTACCAGTCCGCAGATAATATCTCAACTACTCGCTGCATTAGAGACAGAAACAGGGTGATCTTATGCTTGAGTTTGAGCCCAAAATTATAGCCTTTTGTTGTAACTGGTGCTCTTATGCAGGAGCAGATCTTGCCGGTGTGAGTAGGTTTCAGTATGCGCCAAATATTAGGATAATAAGAGTAATGTGCGCAAGCAGAGTAGATCCAGCCTTCATTATAAGGGCATTCAAAGAGGGCGCGGATGGAGTAATCGTAACAGGATGCCACATAGGAGACTGCCATTACATCGATGGGAATAAGCAAGCCGAAATAAGAGTAAATATGACCAAAAGAGCTCTAGAAAATATAGGCTTAGATGAAAGACTTAAATTAGAGTGGATATCGGCTGGAGAAGGAAAAAAATTTGCAGACGTGATGACAGATTTTACTGAAGAAATAAAGAAATTGGGACCTAGTCCGCTAAGGCATTAATATTTAGATATTTGTTTTTTAGCCTTATCAAACGTAGATTTAATTTCTATTTTCGTTATTAAAACGAAGGATGAAAAATTTCCTTCGGGTAAAAAATTTGGTGTATCACTATTCTAGCACCGTTTTATCACTATTTCTAAATAAATAGAAAAGTTTCCTACATTAAAGGAGGGAGCGTGTATTCGTGGATTTGTGATCCTGAGTTTAATTTTAATGGCAACATCTACGTTTGCCCAAGAAGAAGTAAATACAACATTTAAAAGTGCTGCTTTCTGTAGAAATTGTCATGAAGGACAGTACGATAGCTGGTCTAAAACGATGCATAGGTATGCCCTCAACGATCCAGTTTTTTATACTGCCTATGTACAAGCCTTAGAAAAATCTGGCTACGAAGCTAGGGCTACTTGCCTTTCGTGCCATAGTCCCACGACAAGAATTACTAAAGATTTTTACAGCCAGAAGTCGCTGTCCTATGAAGGGGTAACGTGTGATTACTGTCATTCTATATCAGATATTAAAATTGAGAATAATGAAATAAAACCTGTTTTTGATCTTAAAAGCGGTACAAAATACGGACCTGAGAAAGTTAAAAACAGATCTGATATAGATATAACTGCCCATGAAATAGAGTATAAAGAATTTCTCACAAAATCAGAGTTTTGTGGCATGTGCCATCAAGCATATAATGACCATGGAGTTGCGATATTAGATACATATAATGAGTGGAAAAACAGCCCATATTCCAAAATGGGAGTAGAATGTCAAGATTGTCACATGGAAAAGATAAAGCACGTTTGGGCAGGAGGGCATGGTGATCAACTGCTCAAAGCCGCAAACGTTAGCGTAGTGATAGAAAAATTAAGTGAGGATCTTGCGGAGGTTAGGGTTTATGTTTCCAACAAAGGTTCCGGACATAAGATTCCTACAGGCACTCCCTCCAGAGAAATATATCTCGAAGTAAACATAAAGGATGAAAATGGCAAAAGTATATTATTAAGACATTTTAACTACAAGAGGATTTTACTTGATCAATACGGAATGGAACTTAAAAGAGATCACGAAATGATTTTAAGATCAACAAAGGTCTTGTTTGATAATAGAATTTTACCAGGGGAGACGAGATTAGAAAAATTCAATGTAAGTATACCAGAGGGGATAGAAGGAATTTCGGTTGATGCCACTCTTTTCTACAATTACCAGCCTCTGCTCATCACAAAAACTCCCATGTTGGTCAGAATGGCTGAAGATAGTAAGACGATAAGGATTGGAGAGGAACGATTTCCATCCGAAACCGAGTTTGCATCCTCCTATGGATACGGACTGATAGGTTTAATTCTCTTGATTTCTGTATCATTTTTGTATCTGATGCTAAGCAGACCTAAAGGCTAAAAATTATAGACTTTACAAAAAGGACCAAAATAAATATAACCAAGTTATATCCAAGAAAATGGGTAATCAATCAGGAACCAAAACTGGTGGGGGAAGTGTTCTCCGGGAGTATATATGAGCTGTCGATGGAAGTTTTTCAAATATTTTGGTGCTTAGTTATTATATGGGTAACATTTGCCCTTTATAAAGGATCTGATAGCAAGATAATAAAGGATAGATTCGTATTCTTTGGAATAACCTTCTTTTTATTCACATTCCTGAACCTGCTCCACATATTTAGACTTTGGCTGGGCGTGTTTTTCGGCAATACGGCATATGCCAACCTACTGATTCATATGAACAATCTATTATTCGCTATTTTCCTATCAACTGTATTATTATTAAATTTCGCTAGATCCGAACATATGGAGATCATAAAAAAAATATGTTATGCCTCAGTTCTTTCTTTGATCTTGGTTTTTGGATCTTATATTTTTTATATTACAGTCGTTTTAGGTAAAAGTCTAGTCTTTGGCATGCGTCTAGGATTCTATTCTGATGTATTTCAGCTCTTGATCATTGGAAGTGCAATTCTTTTGGTATTGAAGAAGATGGTTGAAATCCATTCCCTAGACTGTGTACTAACCTTACATAAAAGGTATCCCTTTGTTTTGGCAGTTTTTATTCTTGGAACTGCAAGAACCATCCATACCTACAATTATTTCTTTGGTAAAGATGTCTTATTTCTTTCACAGCATATTTTGGTGTCCTTTTTCCTTTTGATCATAGCGTCAAGACTTTTATTTACCTATTTTCAAACTCCAACCATTCAAGATGATCTCGACGGTTGGATAAAAAACGGAAAAAATATTTTGGAAAGAATCGTTCAAGGTGTCTACTACAGTTCGCCGGACGTTGGTATGGGAGAAAGAGAAATCATGTTCAATAATTTTTTGAAAAAAAGTAGGTTAACAAGTATATTTGACCACAATACTCTTAAAATTAAGGAAGAAGAGTTTCAGAATAGTTTAGAAAAAGATCCTATTTTCATTCTAGATGTTGCTGAAGGAATGCTTCTTTTTTTTAAGGAGAACATTTATCACCTGAATCAAAGGATAATGTTTTGGCTTTTAGAGTATCTAAGAATAACAAATGATAACAACACATTTAGAAGAAACGCCTTCGATCAGAGAAAACATGAAGTTCATGGTAGGTTATGGAACTATCTTTCAGATATACACCGCGCATATCCTAATATTTTAAATGAAAGCATAAATAAACTAGAAAATTGGGATTCCTTTACTACACATGCTTTCTTTGAGAAAAAACATTCGACAGGTACTGAAAAACTAGACGAAAAAACCGGAAAGATTCCGGCGCGTTCGTTGACATTGAACATAAAGAAGGCAGAAATTGACAAAAAATATATTTTTAATCCAATCGTCTTTGCAAGTCTCAATGCTTGGAAAAATGTAATATTTATGTCCACTGATCCGATTGATAAAACTTTATCAGGCTTAGGCAATATTTATGACTCACTGTATCAAAACAGGCTAAAAATAGTTGGTCTATCTCCGAATGCACATGGAATTGTAGAAGTTAAAAAGAATTGTTTTGTTATAAATGAATCCTCGAAGGCTCAACTGGAGTTTCTAACCGAATATATTGACGATTTCGTATTGAGTTCGATTATATTTTTGGCTGATTTCAATCCCATTGTAATAAACGAGACTCCTAGAGATCTGTACTATTTCTTGTCGAATCTGAAGGAAATATGCTTCAATAAAAATATAACCGTGTATGCATGCGTTTCTGATGGAATAAATCCAATAAACTCCATCATAGTTCAAGATAACGCCGATGTTGTGATAAAACATGAAGTTATGGATGGTACAATATACCAAAATGTATCGAAGCCGCATACAAGGAACGATGAAAAAGTTAGTATATTGAGAAAAGAGTTGCATGATCTTCTCTCATTTATAAACAAGGAAAATTCCCTTGGAAAGACTCCCTCCTATGCGGAAGTTATGAATAAATTTTCAATTTCCGCGGTAACTTCTAGAAAAAGAATAAACGAACTCGAGAATAAAAGATTATTAAATGTAAAAAAGATTGGTAGATCTAAGACCGTTGAAATAACAGAAAAGGGAAAAGAAGTTTTATTCAACACGATTGGATAACATTACGGGATAATAGGTTATTTTTCTTCGTAAGGCCAAAGGATCAAAACTATAAGGACAGTTACAACGGAAGCCGTAACTACAGCCAACAACGCTATTAAATTTGTAATATTTGCTTGACTTATTGCTTTCTCTGCTAAGCGAAGAGTTTCTTCTGAAAGTTCTCCTCTATTGGGTGCGACATGAAACCAAGCCGCTCTAGCCTCTTTATGTTTTAGTTTTGCCTCCAACATATTTGCGCCCGCTCTTTCACCTGTATTAATGGTGAAATTCATTTTATCAAGTATTTTATCCCTCTTATTTTTGTATTCTTTAATTATCGTGCTGTTTCCGTGACATAGATTGCAGTTACGACTCTCCCCCCTTATTTCATGAGTCTTCCAACTAATATAATCCCCAAATGAGTAGGCCTTTAGATATATCTCGTAAGTTGGGCGATCTATGGAAACAGGAAGCCAAGAAGAATGACATACAAGGCATTCTACAATTCTATGGGGGCCAAATTTATGCATTTCTGCTTGAATCTTGTGACATTTATCGCATGAGGCGGCTCTTTCCTTTTCTAATAGACCGAGTGTATGGATAGTTGTGTGGCATTCCTTGCAATCCATGTCCTTATGTGCGCTCGCCAATATTTCTTGATACTGGGGGTGTTCCTTTATTTCTACAGTGGATTTATTTATGAATACATATTCGCCTGTATGGCATATTGCACATCTCTCGCTTGTGATATTCTTCGTAAAAGCATGTTTTTTAACATTTACAGATAGGTTTAATCTAAATTTATCTGAGATATTTTTAATTTCACCAGCCCAGTGACATGAAGAACAGGTAGCATGGCATGTTTCGCAGTATCCCGGTCTGTACTCCGGATGGGAGACGTTTCTGTACTGTGGCATCCTTACAATATCTGGTGCAAGATGGTGTGTGCTACCAAAAAAAAGTTCTCTGTATTCGTGGCACTCCTCGGTCACGCAGGTCTCCGAACGGGTCGTTCGAGAGACATTTACCCTTCCAAATCCTCCCCTGAATCTACTTGGTGGACAGTAAGTTAGATTTAAAAGAGTAAGGGAATTGTTATAGAATATTTTCACAGAATACGGATGACAAATGGTACAATTTTTATTATGACTCGACGCCTCGTATGCACTCTTGTTTATGAGTAAATCTAACCTATCGTATTTAGATAGTACCTCTTTTTCCATATGACATTCATTACAGTCATATCCGCTAGTATTTACTACAGGTTCTTTGTAGACGAGGTAGACTGAGATATTAATACTTAAAGCAGTATATGCCAAGGTTAACAATACGCAAATAAGGTACATATGGCGCATGCTCATTATTATTAGTCCTCGCATTTAATATAATTGACTTATACTTTACATTTTTCGAACTATTTCATACTTGGTAAAAGATAATTTTATGATGGGTTCATTTGCCAGCTCTTCTTGATGTGAGAATAAGAGGGGGGGGAGTATCGAACCTTATTTACTAACCAAAAAATCCGAGTTCGTCAAGGCTTTTAAGTATAGTTTATCTTCCTCTAATGGTCTCCTTTCTAAATTTTTTCTCGTTTACGTCAACTCACCAAATCATCAAATATTATTTAAAATATTTTTGCTATCTATACATCCCAACAACTTTTTTTAATACAAATGATAATCAATGCTCATGGATCGAAGAAAGATAGTCCTATGCTTACTCTTAACTAGTTTAATCTTGGGTTGTGTAGGGAACATGAAAGTGACTCGAAAAGAGGAGAAGTCCTTTGAAGATCCCAGTCTGACCAAAGCAAGATTGGAAATGGTAGAGAAACAGATAAAAGCGAGAGGCATTTCCGACGAGAAAGTATTGAATGTCATGGATAAAGTTCCAAGACATAAATTCGTAGATCCAAGTCTGATAGATGAGGCCTATGATGATCATCCCCTCCCTATCGGTGAGGGGCAAACGATTTCACAACCATACGTTGTTGCTTTGATGACCGAATCTTTACAATTAAACGGAACAGAGAGGGTTCTAGAAATAGGTACTGGCTCTGGATATCAAGCAGCTATTTTATCAGAACTATCTGATGAAGTTTATACTATAGAGATTCGAGAGACATTGACCAAGAGGGCAAAAAAGTCGTTAGAGGAGTTAGGATGCGACAATGTGAATGTAAAACACGCAGACGGATACTTTGGTTGGGAAGAACACGCCCCATTTGATGCTATCATAATAACATGCGCTGTAAATCATATTCCTCCCTATTTAATAGGTCAACTCAAAGAAGGTGGTTTGATGGTCTTGCCCTTAGGAAGTACAAGATATTATCAAACACTTACCTTGATCAAAAAGGAAAACGGGGAGTTAAACCTTAACTATATAACAAATGTCAGATTTGTCCCGATGACAGGTGAAGCATTGAGGAGGAGCGACCAAAATTAAAGTATTTTTTTGATTTGTCTTTCTATAATGAAAAAAACCTCTTTTAACGGTATCCCCGTCTCCTCAGATATCTTTTTTGCATCTTCATACTCTACGGAGGAGGAATACTTGGATCTTTTCACTCTGACTTCAAACTCTTTTTCTTCTATCTTTACCGGAAAGGTTTCTATTTTTCTTTCTGATATCCATCTATGCTGTATAGGTAATATTCTTATACCTAAAGATCCTGTTTCTTGAGAAATTATTTTTATCATGTCTAATAATTCATTAGGGTCGCAGATAACTTGTAACTGGTATGCAGGTCTATTCTTCTTCGCGTATATTGGAACGTAACAAACATCTCTGGCGCCCCTTTCCATTAATTTTTCCATGGTATAACTCAAAATCTCAGCACTTACATCATCAATATTCGTCTCAAGTACCAACACTTGGTCTGTGAGGAAAACATCTGTGGATTCACCTACTATACTTCTGAAAACGTTGGGTACCTCTAATTTCTTCCATCCCAAGCCATATCCGATTTCGTTTACATACATCTCTGGAAAAGATAAAACTTGCTGGGAAACACTCAATAAGGAAGCGCCGGTTGGTGTAGTCAACTCATCCTTTATACCAGTTCTTCTTGTCGAGAAGTTTAAAATATTCATTATTTCAAGAGTGGCTGGAGTTGGCACGGGTAAAGTGCCATGAGGAGATTCTACAATACCAGTTCCCAGTGCTGGAGGTAAAGAAAGTATAACATCTGGAGAAATCTTTTCCACACACATGGAAAATCCTACCACGTCTACCAAAATATCCCATACGTCGTGAAAATGTCTTTTACCATGGATTCTCTCCTCTGCTCTAGAAAGCGCGTCTAAAATCTTAGAAGATGTTTCTACAATTTGTTTACTGCCTCTTATATTTCCTTTTATATCTTCAAAAGACATTTCTGCGTCTTCTCTCAATATTTCAAGTCTTAATCCACGAATTTCTCTGTCTTTACTCTCCATAACATTAATCTTTACAGGAAACAAATTCTCCAATTCACCTTTAATATCGATATAGCCAATATCAAATAAAGATGCCAAGCACATGTCTCCTGATATCCCAGCTATTTGAGGGTCTAAGAGCAATATTTTCATGGACTCACAATCCTTAAGTACATTTTAACTCGAGATCTTTAAGGTGTTGCTATGAAAGATATCAATATATTACCTAAAGATAAGTACATTGTCATATCTCTTCCCGAAGAATTTGCAGTATATTTCTTTAAAGACGTCCTTAAGACTGATACGATTATAATTTTCGCGGAAGATTCAAACCTCAAGGATTTAAGAAATGAATATCCTGAAGGCTTCTTCTTGAAGGTAGGAGACACTCAAAGATGCATTTTAACGAGAGATCAAAAATCAATTCTTATGGTTGAAGCCTCCGATAAGAAGATTACGACCCTTTTGATTCTATATGAGTTAGCGGAAAATGCCATAGCAGACATTTACGCACTTATCGGAGAGGCAAAAGCGCGTGCTTTTTTTGAATTAGATATAACTCAAGAATTTTTCTCTTATAATTCAATTTTGGCCATTAAAAAAATAAACGCTAAAAAAATGGATTATGGAGGAATATTTAAGAAACTAAAGGATGGGATGAAAGATACACTGATAATGTACAAAAACATGAAATTTCCTATGACGATTTTGGAAAGACTGGAAGAAAGGAACATTTTCTTGAATGATCTTGTAACTGCAGGAATGGCATTGTATATAGGAGAAGAGAGCAAAAAGATAGAAAAAAAGTTAGAAAAGGAATTAGTAGATTTATCAGAGGATATTAACGTCTCTTCTCTGATCTTGGCTGGGATGAAACTTGAGGAAGAGTGTGCATATGGAAGAATAAAAGGATTGTTATGCGAAGAGGATCCGGCCTTTCTATATGCGGATGAGATCTTAGGAATGGCAATTGCAAATGAAATTGCAGGAACCAAGGGGATATTCAATTTTAAGAGATACGACGAGAAGAAACCAGGAATTATCAGTGAACAGGGAATATTTATGGACGACGTTTTGGCAGGATTCGTAGCCGGAGCGATGTCTAAGTTACTTTATCCGAAAGGTGAGTTTTTTGTATAAAGAGGAAATAAGGCGGGCAATATCTGCTAATGCTGCTGAGAAGATTTACCAACAAATGATACTTGCTAGAAACAAAGTGTTTGAGGATAGAGAAAAAATAGAGGATTATGACGATGCTATATTACTCGTAAGAGAAAAAATTCTAGACATTAAGAATTTCTCGGATGAAGAAACTTATCAGAAAATATTCGACCTCATAAAAGAACATCATTCTTTAAGAAGGAGGAAAAGCCTTACAGAGGTAAGGACAAGAAAGTTCTTCGAGAGACTCATCTACCATCTAAGGGACATGGTTGAACATAAGGAAGATGAAATTGATTTTTCCTTGGGAAAACCGTCATTTGTTAGGGTAAAAAAAATTAGAAATTTCTTGGTTGTCTCAAATATTATTGAAAAAGAGGAACACAAGTGGATGGTTCCGGTCATCTATGAATTCAATGTTGAAGATCGTTTCGATGAGGTGCGTGTGCTAGCACGTAAGGTCATATCATGATTTGATAAAATAATATTTATTAGTAGCATCTATAATACTCCTCTCTATGTTGGAAGGTATAAGGGGGCTATTTTCGTTTTTTACCATAATGCCCTTCAAGAAGTGTGAGATCCCAAAGATTCTAAGATTTTTATATATACTGCCCTTCGTTGGTTTTTCTATAGGATGTGTCTCTTTCTGGATTGCAAATTTCTTTGGGATTTTAGATATAAATTTAGGATTAACCCTCGGGTTATTCTTTCTATATTTTCTTACTGGTTTTTTGCATCTCGATGGTCTTATAGATACAGGAGATGCCTGGATGGTAAAAGATAAAGATAAAAGACTTGAGATCATGAAAGATAGCAAAATTGGAGTGGGGGGTTTTGGTTTTGCATTTTTTATTATCGTCATAACCCTGTTTGCGCTGTTCGACGTAGGATATATAGGACTGATTCTGTCTGAAACCTACGCCAAGCTTGGCATGACTTCTTGTATATACTTTAGCAATCCCTTGGAGGTAGGATTGGGTAAACAGTTTATAGAGGGTATTGATTCGCTGCAATTTTTGATGAGCGTGTTCCTGACCTTTATCTTAACATTTTTTATCTACAAACTCGCTGCAATATTGGTCTTTTCCATGATAGTCTTTGGTTACCTTTTTGCAAGACTTTCTAGTCATTCTTTCGGAGGTTCTACAGGGGATGTATTAGGTGCCTCGCATGAGATTTCGAGAACACTCTCCTTGTTGGTGATCATATGTATAAATGTGTTATAATGGCTGGAGGAAAAGGATCAAGACTCGGGCACATAGAAAAGCCTCTTTTGGAAATTCAGGGAAAAAAGATGATAGAGAGAGTTGTCAGAGCAGTTGATGGATCGAAAAAGATAAATGTTATAAAGATTGCAGTATCGAAGTGGACTCCAAATACTAAAGAGTGGGCGAAGAGGAATAGAATTCATACAATAGAAACTTCGGGAAAAGGATACGTAAACGATCTTAGCGAAGTTCTAAATAAATTGGATGGAAAGATAATAGTATTACCTTCAGACATCCCGTATATAACTACAGATATAATAGATATAATAACAGAAATATATGAGGAGACTGAAACACCTGCTATGTCTGTAATAGTTTCAAAGTCGTTTAAAAAGAGTATTGGACTGCCTGCAGAAGAAGAGATGGAATTTACGGGTTTCAATATAATTGACTCGAATTTCAAAGGAGAGATGCCCCAGAAAAATATATGCTTGGATAGATTGGAAGTAGCGATTAATGTAAATACTTTTATAGATCTTATGCATGCGAGGTTATGGAGGAATGAACTTGAAGAGAGTATATGCAAGTGATTTGGCTGGAAAAACTGTTGTTAGTGATAGAGGGAGGATGGTAGGGACTTTGTATGACCTAACTCTTGATGTAGAAACTGGAACGCTTTTAAATCTTATAATCGAGCCTGAAAAAACAAAAGGGCCGACACAAAGTATTTTAGAACTCCCCGTAGATGAAGAAGGTTTTGCCACAGTTCCATACGACTCGGTGGAAGCTGTAAGTGATGTTATAGTGATAAACGAAGAAAAAGCGCTTACAACTATTTGATTCTCAGTATTTATACCTTAAACCTATTTCTAGTTTTCTTTGGCTTTCGAGATCTTAAATGTTAGAGTAAATAGACAGAGGGTCGAAGTTGATATCATTTATCCCTATAGAGGTCTTACCCCTAATTAAACCGGGTGATAACATCGGAGAATTAATATTTTCTTCCTTTGATAAAATAGAAGAGAACGATATTTTTGTTATAACTCATACAATTTTGTCAAAAGCAGAAGGGAGCATAGTAAGGTTAGATGACATTAAACCTAGTAAATATGCAACTAAACTGGCAAAAAAGACTTTTAAAGACCCCAAAATTGTCGAATTGATTCTTAAGGAGGCTAAAAAAATATTAAGGGTTGGACCTGGTTTTATAGTCACTGAGACCCATCATGGACACGTATGCGCAAACTCAGGAGTCGATGAGACGAATGTAGAAGAAGGATATGCAATTCTGCTCCCGAAGGATGCGGATAAATCTGCCCTCGATATAAGAAGAACTTTATGTAATTTGTCTAAAAATGAAGTCGCGGTTATAATAACAGATACATGTGGAAGACCTTTTAGAACAGGAGTTACTGGTGTATGTATTGGCAGTTCAGGGATAGAACCACTAAGCGATAAAAGAGGAGAGAAAGACCTCTTTGGAAAGGAGTTAAAAATAACCAAGATAGCAACACTCGACAATATAGCTTGCGCCGCTAATTTAATTATGGGAGAGGCGAATGAAGGAATTCCCGTCGTTGTCGTCAGAGGATTGAAGTATGAAAAATCTGAGAAGGGTTCAAAGGACTTGATTAGGAAATCGAAGGACGATGTATTTAGGTGAGGGCATGAGCATCGTAATTCTTTCAGGAGGGACAGGAACTCCAAAACTATTACAGGGATTAAAAAGGCAACTAGATCAGAAAGATATGACTATAATCGTAAATACAGCAGAAGATCTATGGTTATCCGGCATGTTCATCTCGCCTGATGTAGATACCGTGATATATACTCTCTCCGATAAAATAAACGAAGTAACCTGGTACGGTATCAAAGGTGACACTTTTTTCTGTCATGAAGAACTCAAAAAATTAGGTCAAAAAGAAATTCTAAGAATTGGAGATAAAGACAGGGCATTCAAGTCACAAAGGACCTTATTACTCCGCTCTGGAATGCCTCTATCCATTGCAATCAAGTATCAGTTAAAGAGTTTGGGCTTGGATTTTAAGGTAATCCCGATGACTGATGATAGAGTTACAACATGTATTCACACCCCTGAAAAAATAATGCCCTTCCACGAATTCTGGGTTGAGAAAAGAGGAGATGTAGATGTTTTGGATGTCACATTTGATGGGATAGATAATGCGAGGCCTTTGGAAGAATTATTGGTGGAGATTAGAGAAGCAGATAAAATTATGATTGGTCCTAGCAATCCAATTACAAGTATCTCCCCTATAATTAATTTAAAAGGAGTTAAAAAATCTATTTTAGAAAGTAATGGTATCAAAATAGCGATTTCCCCCATTATAGGGAATTCTCCTATAAGCGGGCCGGCAGGAAAACTCATGGAGGCATTGGGATACGAAGTATCTCCTGAAAGCATACCAATCATTTATGATTTCTTGGACATCTTCGTAGCGGATACTGAAGACAATCCTATAAAATCTGAAGTAAGAACAGAATATACCGACATAATGATGAACAATATGAGAGATAAAATGAGGCTTGCAAGATTTGTGCTAAGTTTGTAAGGGTTTAAACGATGTTAAATGAAATTTTTTTCGAGAAAATATACAACAAGGCAGGATTATCTGCCATTTCTGGATACGCAGACATAGATTTCTGCAAAAAAGTAGCAGAAAAAGGAGCGGGATGGGTAACCTTAGGCGGGTTCAACATAGATAAAAAGTCTCGTGAAGCGGGTATTTTGATTTCAAAAAGGCGCAAGGAATTTATTTTATCTCAAAATCTATATAATTATTTAGATGAAGGTATAAAAATACTAAAAAAGTTTGACGTTCCCATATTCATAAACGTTAGAGGTATTGACTTAGATAAACTCATAAAATTATCCAAATTTTTGATGGAAAGAGGCGCTTACTTAGAACTAAATGCCCATTGTAGGCAAGTAGAATACACAAAACTAGGTCTGGGACAGGAACTATTAAAAAAGCCCCAATTATTAGAAAAAATATTTGATCGCATGAAGAAAAAGACAAAAATGCCAGCGATATTAAAGGCTAGATCTTATGTTATCCCATCCAAAGATTTATGTAATGTATCAAAATTATGTGATGTACTACATCTAGATGCGATGCTGCCAGGGAAGGATAGGGCAGACTTGAGAATAATATCAGAAATAAAGTCTGATAACTCTGATACATTTCTAATTGGGAATAACTCAATAACGAATCTAGATAGAGCGATTGAAATGAGAAAAGCAGGAGCGGACGCAGTATCCATTGCGAGAGCCGCCCTTAAAAATCCATCGGTAGTTGGTGAGATTTCAATGGGCTTGTCGGATGGGATATGATGGGTTGGGATGATGCGCCTCAACATATATGCAGGGGGGGAGATATCAGGGGACTTGCATTTTGTTGTCCGCCAATAAAGATGTGTCCCACGCACAAGGCAATAATAGAGGCTGGACTATCTCATGAAGAATACGTTAGGATAAAGACGGATTTTGCGAGGAAAACTAAATTAGGAGAGGGGCAAGGAACCTGTTTTGGCAGTTTAGTATGGTGTTGTAAGGTTACAAAGTTCTGCCCAAATCGCGAGGTCGCGATGGCGAGGGTTAACATAACAAATGACGAATACATGGAACTAAAAAAACAATTGGCTTATGAGATAACTAAGAAAAAGATGAACGCATTAGAAAAAAAAGAACACATTCTAACGGTAAACGCATTATCTGCTGCCTTCGGCATATCTTCTAGTGAGGTAGAGGAGATACTTGAACAGGCAAATGGCGATGTAAAAAAGGCAATGAAAATCCTAAAGATAAAGCATCTGGAGTCTTAAGATGTCTCCAAAGGAGATAGGTCTAATCTCACAACTTGCATCTATTTTGGAGGTGAGTTCCTATCCAAAACCTGGAAATGTCCATAGATTTTACAATTTTGAGGACGTTTGCTATGAGCATTTCTTAGCCAGTGGCATTGCAATAGGCCCTGTGATGGAAGAATTGGCTAGAGTTTCTCTTGAGAGTTTTCCAGACGTAAATTTAGGTAAATTTATACATAATGCAGTAGAAGAGACCGCCAGATGGCAAGGAGGCGGAAACACAAACCTTGGAATAATATTATTATTCTCCCCCCTATGTTCTTCAGGATCAGTTTCTTCTTCTTTAAAAGAACTTAGAGCAAATTTAAAAAAAGTTGTAAGATCCACCACTTCTGAAGATTCCAAAAAGGTCTATCAAGCAATAAAATTGATCGGAGCAAACGTTGGTAAATTGGAGGGTGAATTCTCGTTGTATGACGTATATTCAGTTGAACAAGATCTTCCTCCACTATGGAAATTGATGGAGATTTCGTCGGAGTGGGATAACATATCGAGTGAATGGACATACGGTTATGAAATCACCTTTAATGTTGGGTTTAAAAAGCTAAGGGAGTTATGGGAAAAAGATATTAATTACGCGATTGTCGAAGCATTCATGACGATCCTCTCCAAATACCCGGATTCTTTAATAAGCAGGAAGGCGGGAAGAGAAAAAGCCTTTTATGCATCTAGAAGAGCCAAAGAAATTTTAAAAAAGGGTGGGACGTTTTCCTCAATCGGTAGAAAAGAGATTTTAAAATTTGATAGAGAATTACAAAAAGAAGATAACATTTTAAATCCAGGTACTACAGCTGATCTTGTGGCTAGTTCAATTTGGTTAGCGTTGTGGTGTGGTTATAGACCATGATAGGAAAATTGGAAAAAATTGGCATCGTAGAAGAAAGAATAAGCGAAGTTATTGTCTCAACCTTCAATGCTGATAGAAGTTTAAATACGGCTCCAATGGGTTGTTTTCTTGAAAAAGATATAATTGTTCTCCGCGTCCATGAGGGTTCGCATACGTTTCAAAATATCATAAGAGAAGGATGCTGCGTAATGAATATCACGGACGACCCCCTACCCTTCGTATACGGTACAATTAAAGATCCAAACTACCCTTACGAGAAATCTGAAAACCTAAATGCACCTATCCTGGATTTGGCAAAGGCTTACGTAGAATTATCCTTGAATGACTATAAACTCGAAGATCACGAGGATTACATGGGTAAGATAAGAAAGGGTATATTCAGGTTTAATATAGGAGAAATAGTCACAAGAGAGTCAGTTATTGCGATAAACAGGGGAAAAATGGCTTTAATTGAAGCAGCAATATGTCTGAGTAGATCTCACGACGAAAGGTATAGAACAAGATTCAATTATTTTATTGATGTTGCGAGACGTACTGACAAGAGATACGCCGACGTAATAAAGGAACTGGAAAATTCGATGGAGAGAGTTAGATGAGGTTGGCGTGGTGTATAACAGGAGCGGGCCATTTTCTAAAAGATACCTTTGAAGAGTTTTCAATTATTAAAAAATCTATCTCTTCCATCACCATTTTTATAAGTAATGCAGGAGAAGAAGTCATTAGGATATATGGATTGGAAAATAGATTGAGAGACATTTCTGACGGTTCTTACATGAATGAAATATTTAGAGAGAGTGAAGAAGGTGCTAGTTCGCCAATAACTGGAAGATTCTCCTTAAATAGGTATGATGCAGTAGTTGTATCTCCTACCACATCCAACACGGTAGCAAAGGTGGCTAATGGAATTGCTGATACACTGGTAACAAACGTTATATCGCAAGCAGGAAAGAGTAGGGTTCCTGTACTCGTAGTTCCAGTTGATACTGAAAAAAGCGTAAAGACGACGTTACCCTACAGGATTGAAAGAGAACTCTGCAATAACTGTGAAGTATGTGAAATAGAGCTAATTTGCGAGAGCGGCGCTATAAAAAATAGAAGAATTGATCTAAATCGGTGTATAGGTTGTGGAAAGTGTCTCGTATGCCCCAATAACGCGGTAAGGGTAAATGAAACCGTAGAACTTTATATAAGAAAGGTAGATGCAGAAAACTTGAAGAAGTTAAGAACCATGGAGGATATCTACATATTAGAATCTCCGTCGATTATAAAAACCGCCCTGAATAACGTGGTATGATATGTTCATAGTTTTTGAGGGTATTGATGGATGTGGTAAGGCAACTCAAGCAAGTCTATTAGAAAAATGGCTTAGAGAAGAAAAGGGATTACATGCGTTCCTTACAAAAGAACCCACAGAAGGTAACATAGGTAAGATGATTAAAGAGAATTTAAGGCGTGAAAATTTAGATCCTACTACTTTGACCCTATTATTTGCAGCGGATAGACGCGAACATATGAAAGTTATTAAAAAAAACCTTGAAGAAGGTAGAATCGTACTCTCAGAAAGGTATGTTTATTCTTCCATGGCGTACCAATCCGCTTCAGGGGTGAGTATTGATTGGATTGAAACGATAAACAACTTTGTAATAATCCCTGATATTATAATACTACTCGATATACCAGCAGAAATAGGATTGAAGAGAATACAATCGAGAAAAAGCATAGAATGTTTCGAAAAAGTAGATTTTCTCAAGAAAGTAAGAAGCATATACCTCGAAATGTTAAAAAGGTATCAAAATATGATTAAGATTGATGCAAATAGATCTATTGATGATATTCATCACTCAATCGTCGGAATCATTAACGACAAACTATTTAATACTAAGGGCAAGACAATTGGAAAGAGGTTAGATGAGTATCTTGATGAGTAAAAAAAACAAAAGATTTTTAAGCCTAAAATGCACTATTTTAAACGACAAATCAATTTGAGAGGTCTAAAATTGAGGAATATCATATCAGATGCAATGAAGCGGTACGAAAGAGAGATGAGGAGTAAAAATGAGGAGGGGTATAAGGAAAAAGAGGCATCAGACAGTGAATTGAGAGAAATCTTAAAAGCCGCGAATCCAAGGAAAAAGATTTCCAATGTTGACAGAGGAGTGGCCAAAGAAACATTAGACAAAGAACTTGAAGAACTTTTAACCGCTGCAAAGGCTAATATTCTTGTTGTGGGTACTGGAGGTGCAGGTTGCAACACCATAACCCGTTTACTTGAAATGGGTATTGAGGGTGCTCTCACTATATCGGTGAACACCGATGCTCAAGACTTGTTATACTCTATGGCCATGAAAAAAATGCTTATAGGCAGAACCGTGACAGGTGGCTTGGGAGCAGGAAGCGACCCTAAGATAGGAGAAGAATCCGCATTAGAAAGTGAAAGAGAGATCAAAGAGGCTTTAGAAGGAGCAGACATGGTATTTGTGACTTGTGGATTAGGAGGAGGAACAGGAACTGGTTCTGCACCTATAATTGCAAACATAGCTCAGAAAACTGGTGCCCTTACCGTCGCTGTCGTAACTTTACCTTTCTCCGTGGAAGGAGGGGTAAGACTAAATAACGCTTATTATGGACTTGAGAAGTTGATTAATGTCGTAGATACAGTAATTGTCATTCCAAACGATAAATTGCTCACCTTTGTACCTAATCTTCCCTTAAATGCTGCCTTCAAGGTAGCAGACGAAATACTCGCAAGAGCGGTAAAGGGCATAACAGAATTAATAACTAAACCTGGATTGATAAATCTAGATTTCGCAGACGTGAGAACAGTCATGGAAGGCGGAGGAGTGGCGATGATAGGCTTAGGGGAGACAGACATACAGAGCGGTGCATCTAACGCTGTCCAAAAAGCAATTGAGAGCCCGTTACTTGATGTAGACATCACAGGTGCCAGGGGTGCTTTAATAAACATAGTAGGCGGTCCGAAATTAACCATGAAAGAGGCAGAGACCGTAATAGATACGGTTGTATCTAAACTAGATTCTCAGGCTCAGGTCATATGGGGGGCCCAGATCATTGACGATATGGCGGATCTAATGAGAGTAATGCTTATAGTGGTAGGAGTAGAGTCTCCCCAGATCCTTGGACCTGGTAAGGAATACATACCACCAGTAGAAAGACCTTCCATTGAAAGGTATCTTGACTTAGACTTCATTTAACCTATCTTCCTTTTTTTTACACTGTAAAAAGGTCCCTTATACCAAGAATTAACGAGGAGAGCAATATGTATAAAGTAGGGATAGTTGGGGCTTCCGGATATACCGGTGGTGAACTGCTGAGGATACTGCTTATTCACAAAGAAGTTGAGGTAACTACCGCAACTTCTCGGCAATTCGAAGGTAAGCCTATACACAAAGTTCATCCACACCTGAAGAAACTTTCTGACATATCCTTCACCTCTTCTTTTAATTCTGATTACGATATCGTCTTTACTGCAACTCCACATGGTACTTCCATGAATGTTGTGCCAGATCTTATCAAAGATGGATTAAGAGTCATTGATCTTAGCGGTGATTTCAGATTCGAGGATTTTAAGGTCTATGAAAAGTATTATGGCATTGAACATAAGGCAAAGGATCTAAAAGGCATATACGGACTTCCAGAATTGTACAGGGATGAGATAAGAGATACCAACTTAGTAGCTAACCCTGGATGTTTTCCTGCGGGCGCGATTTTGGGAATTTTTCCATTGGTAAAAAAAAGACTAATAGAGGAGAAAATTATAATAGATTCGAAGACGGGGACCTCTGGTGCAGGAGTGGTCCCTTCTAAGAGGACACATCATCCTGAGTGCGGGGAGGATGTGATACCTTACAACATCACTCATCACAGACACATGCCGGAGATAGAGAAAGAACTGAGGAAATTCGGTAGTGCTAAAGTTCATTTTACTCCTCACTTAGTTCCTATCATAAGGGGGATACTAACTACCATCCACGTATTTCCTAAAAAAGACGTTGATCCTGAAGATGTTAGAGAAGTCTATATGAGATTCTATGAGAGGGAGAGATTCGTTAGAATACTAGAATGCGGGGAGATTCCTAAACTCTCAGCAGTAAGGGGTTCGAATTACATTGATATAGGCGGTTTTTCACTTGATGAAAACAATAGATTAGTTATATTCACATCCATAGACAATTTGGTCAAGGGAGGATCTGGAAACGCTGTACAAAACATGAACCTGATGTTAGATATTGAAGAGGACACTGGATTAGGCTCTATTGGTTTACATCCGTGAATATAACTTAGCAGTAAGGATAACCTTCTTGAAGATCTAACATAACCTTTTTTGGTAACCTCCTCTTCATAGATCTATTTACAGACAAAAATGTGATGTGCCTAGAATAATGTAGCGTGAGGGTTAATATGCTGGATCTCAAGATTCCCAAAGGTTTTAGTTATGCAGGAATAAAAGAAGGTAAAATTGGAGTTGGAATTATAAAAACCGCCTCTCCCTGTCCTGCCGCAGGAGTTTTTACAACAAACAGAGTCAAGTCCATTCCTATTCTACTTTCAAAGAAGAATATAGAAAACAAAATAGGCGCTATCGTAGCCAACAGCGGAAATGCAAATGTATATACCGGAAAAAAAGGAATAAAAGCAGGAAAAAGGATGATTAATGTTACTTCTGATCTGTTAGGGCTTAAGGAAGAAGAAATACTGGTGGCATCGACAGGTGTCATAGGGAGAGAATTTCCAATAAAGGAAGTAGAAGAATTGATAAAAAAAGTCTGTGGATTAATTCCAGAAAAAGATATTTTAGGTTTTGCAAGATCGATTATGACCACTGATACCTTCCCAAAGATAATATCATCTCATGGCAAAATAAAAGGCAATACTTTTAAAGTAACTGGAATATCAAAAGGTGCTGGCATGATTAGTCCGAGTATGGGAACCATGCTATCCTTTATAATGACTGATATAGAGGCGCCCCCCAAACAACTCAGCAATGCATTAAAAAAGGGTGTTTCAAAGAGTTTTAACATGATAGTAGTGGACGGAGATCAAAGTCCGAGTGATTGCGTTTTTATTCTTGCGAATGGAGAATCTAAATGTAAATTCGATAAGAATACCTTTCAAAGAGTATTAGATTATGTTTTAATAGATCTAGCAAGGCAGATCGCAAAGGACGGAGAAGGAGCATCAAAATTTATTGAAGTAAGAGTAAAAGGTGCAAGTTCTTCGAAAGAGGCCGAAATAGCAGCAAAGAGTATATTAAGGTCTCCTCTTGTAAAAACTGCTATTTATGGTTCTGATCCAAATTGGGGACGAATAGCGGTTGCTGTTGGATACTCTGGTGTATATTTCGATCCTGAAAATCTTTCAATAGGATTTAAATCCAAGGATAGAGGGGTCTTGCTACTCGACAAGGGGGGGCCAATACTCGAGGAAAAAATCCTTGAAGAAGCAAAAGTTATATTGAGCGAAAAAGAGATAATCATCGAAGTAGATCTAGGAGAGAAAGATAAAACGGCGATTGCGTGGGGTTGCGATCTAACAGAAGATTATATTAAAATAAACTCTGAATATACAACTTAAGGTGAGAAAATGAAAGAAGTGGACATCTTAATCGAGGCTTTACCGTATATAAAGGCTTTCAAGGATCAGAAAATCGTAATAAAGTATGGCGGTCACGCAATGCTAGACAAGAATGCCAAAGAATGGACTGCTCAAGATGTAATTTTATTGAACTACGTCGGGATGAATCCTATAATCATTCATGGCGGAGGGCCTGAGATAACCGATGCAATGAAAAAAATCGGGAAAGAGCCAACCTTTGTGAGAGGTCTGAGAGTTACCGACGAAGAGACTTTAGAGATCGTAAAGATGGTAATGGTTGGGAAGATAAATACCGACATAGTGTCTAATATAAGCAAACATGGTGTAAGAGCAATAGGAATATCCGGAAATGACGGACAATTATTAATAGCAAAGAAAAAGGCTCCTCAATGGTTAGTTGATTCAAAAACTGGAGAGAAATTTGAGGTTGATCTTGGATTGGTTGGAGAAGCAGAAAAGATAAACCCTGAGATAATTGATATACTCGTTAGCAAAGGTTATATTCCTGTTATCTCTCCTATAGGCATAGATATCCATGGAAAATCTTTGAATTTAAACGCCGATACTGTAGCAGGGGAAATCGCAGCCTCTTTAAAAGCTAAAAAATTGATAATATTAACTGATACTAAAGGAGTTTTAAAGGATCCCAATGATCCCGATACTATAATAAAAGAGATGACCTCGGATGAGGCAAAAAATATGATTGAGAGAGGATTAGTAACAGAAGGCATGATCCCCAAATTAGAGGCTTGCATCCTTGCAACAGAATCTGGCGTTGAAAAAGCCCACATAATAGACGGAAGAATCCCCCACTCCCTGCTTTTAGAGATATTTACAGATGAAGGTATTGGGACAATGGTTACCAGGTGAAATTATGGATGTTAGAGCCCATGTTTTTATATCAGGAAGAGTTCAAGGAGTCTTTTTCAGGAGTTATACGAGAAAAACTGCAATTGAATTAGGAATTAGAGGATGGGTAAGAAACCTTAGAGACGGGAGGGTAGAGGCAGTTTTCGAAGGAGAAAGAGACAAAGTAAATAAAATGATCAGTTGGTGTAATAAAGGCCCTCCCCCTGCAAAGGTAACTTCTGTGGATTTAAAGTGGGAAGAGTACAAGGGAGAATTCGATGGTTTTGATGTGAGATACTAGAGTATTTCTCGTATCCAATAAACAATATGAGGGATATAATTGTTCCAATCAAGAGAGAAAAACTTTCTATGGATCGCGAGCATGATATTCTTTGCAGGATTCTTCATTGGTTATACACTAAGATTTTTAGACGTGATACATGGACCGGCGTTTGGCTTTGAACCGATTTATCCGATACACAGAGAGACGGTTTATGCGATGAAATCCTTCGAAGGATATGCCTACGAAGCAATGGGATACGATTTAGAGTTAGAGATTTTAGATGTTTTAAGGTCGAATATCGTTCCTGCAGTAGCAATTATAGGATGCGGCGTTTTACTTGCGATACCTTCCGCAACCTTGCTTTTTGTGATAGGGATAGCCTCAGGATCTTCCTTAGCAGAAATACTGGAGTTTACGCCTTTGATGATGAATATAAAGGTTTTGATCTGCCTCTCAGTGTTTGCTGGAGCGGTAATATTCTCTACCGGAGCAGGATTTCACGTAGGCTCTTCAGTGATGAACCTAATAAGAAAAAAGCAGCTAAAGATAGAAAAAACCTTTTACGATTACCTGTTCATTGCCTCTGGTTTGGTAATTCTTGGAATAGTTTTGCAGTATTTCCTGTTGGTGATATGATGAGAAGAATTATCATGGTAATATCTATCTTGTTAGTTTCTCAGGCAATTGCTCAACCAATTAGAGAAGTTGTTTTACCGGAGCCACCTTACCAAATAATTGAAAGAGGGTTTGCAGTCCCTGTTAAAATCTTGATAAACGGGTCTATGGGTATCGAAAACACAACCCTTAATTATGAACATCATCTTGAAAATCCTTCTAACTATTCCATTAATCTTGTGTTCATGTATTATTTTGGTAAAAAACCAAGATCCTTAGAAGTTCTTGTTGATGGAGAGAAAGGAAAGTTAGAAACGGTCTCAGAAGACAAATATCGAGCAGAATATCGTTTAGTTATACCGCTCAGGAAAAATGGCAGTTTAGACGTCTCTTCGAAAATGAGTTATACTACCATGCCGGGATTATATATGCTCGGACTCTGGGGGAATCGTTACTCCTTTAATTCTCCCATTAGCGTGAATATAGAGCATCCAGATTTGAGAGTATCGAAATATCTTTATGGTTCTACCAAAGGAAAAATTCAACTTCCATATAATGTGAAGGATGTTAACACCCACAATTGCAGGTACTATGAAGATGAGGGGTTTATCAAGATAGATCTAACGGAAAGAACTTATCCTTCATTTTCTTTCGATTTCAAGACGAGAAGAACTCCTGTTAAGGCAGGATTGTTCTATGTTTTGATGCTTGCTTTGATCTTCGGGTTCGCGATAAGAGAAAGAATGAAGGGATGAAAAAGTTTTAAAAAGATATCTTAGATATTGCATCCTTTAGTCAAAATGGAGGTGTGACCATCAACAGGAGTAAAGTCTCAACTTTTTTGGTAGTAGCGTGTGTTTTAACCCTGTTCCAATATGTTGGGATCTTCATACGTATCCCAATCGTTCCTCTATTTGCAAAATCTATTGGCGCCACAACGGTCGAAGTAGGACTGATTGCCTCTCTATTCATGGTGATAGCATCTATATTAGCAATTCCTTACGGTCATCTCTCAGATAGATTTGGTAGAAGGCTTCTAATACTAGCGGGTCTTGGAATTAGTTCCATTACCTCTTTCCTTCTCTTCCTTGTGCACACGCCAAAACAGTTAATTATGGTCTATACACTCGCAGGATTTGGAGCATCAGCCTTTGCCCCCGCCATCGCTTCTTTTGTGGGGGATATCACTCCGGGGGGACGCATGGGAAGAGCCTTTGGTTGGTACACGTCATCCATGCAGATAGGAATGGCGTCAGGACCCGCTTTAGGAGGATTAATAGCGGGTCTCACCAATTTAAATTTTCCTTTTTTAATTTCTGGAATAATTATCTCGGTAGCCTTCATCCTAGCATTTATAGGACTACCTAGTTTTGAAGAACACAGTTCTGTTCAACCCAATATCCGTGAAACGCTTTTTGATCTAAAGAAAAATAATATAGTTTTAGGCTGTTGGACTGCTACGTTCTGTATAGCCTTTACTTGGGGAATTTTCGCGCCTTTTTTCCCTCTCTACGCCGTTAGCATTGGACTAAGCGTCATTGCAATCGGTCTGATTTTCACCACCCAATCTTTTTTTAATGCAATTGCGAGGATTCCCGCAGGATATGTCTCAGACAAACTAAAAAGAAGAAATCCTTTTATCATTACAGGGATGCTTTTTTTGTCATTTTCCATTGTCTTGTTTGTATCTACCAAGAACTGGTACGTATTACTGGCAATTTCCGCCTTTTTGGGATTAAACATGGGAATCGCTTTCATGGCGTTAAGTACATCCGTTGCAGAGGCTGTATCTCAAGATAAAAGGGGTGTAGCCATGGGAGGGTATAGTACTTTTCTTTACGGAGGCTTTGCAATTAGTGCAGGAATAGGGGGTAAAATAATATCTATTTACGATTACTGGCTTGGTTTTTTTGTCGCTGCCCTAGCATCTTTTTTCGGATCAATTCTTTTCTATTTGATTATCAAAAATAAGGGGTGATTAAAATTGGAAAACCAGAGGAGTTGGAAGTAGCGATTTACGCCGCAAGAGAGGCTGGTAAGTTATTGATGAATTACTATGGCAAAGTACATAGAAGTTTCAAGGCTGATGCAAGCACAATTACTGAGGCAGATATTGAAGCTGAGAAGATTATAAAATCTATATTAGAGGGAGAATTCTCCGATTATTCCTTTTTAGGTGAAGAATCAGGGATCGATAAAAAAGATTCTGACTATATGTGGGTGGTTGATCCTTTGGACGGCACCACAAACTTCAGCATGAGGAATCCTTTCTTCAATACCTCCATAGCCTTAACGTATAAAGGCGAGCCAATATTGGGAGTTGTCTACTATCCTTATGAAGATGAAATTTTCCATGCGAAAAAAGGTGAAGGTGCCTTTTTAAACAGAGATAGAATAAAAGTCTCGGAAGAGAATGAAATAGAGAATTCTATAATAGCCTTCTGTCATGGTAGTGACGAAAAGTCAACAAAAAACTTGATCGACATCTTCGGGAAACTAAAATTAATTAATCGAAAAATAAGACAAATCGGTGCATCTGCATTAGAACTTAGCTTTGTCGCGTGCGGTAGAGTGGAGGCTTTCTTCTATCCAGGATTAAACCCTTGGGATGTTGCAGCTGGAGCACTGATGGTTAGCGAAGCAAACGGCAAAGTTACGGATTTCGAAGGAAATCCCTTCAATTTAGGCTCGAGTGATCTACTGGCTTCAAATGGAAAGATACATGATAAGTTAATTGAAATAATAGATATCCGGTGAATACAGAACAATACAGTATGATTATACGGTAAAAAGGATAAAGTAAATGCATAAAATATTTAATGTTCTCGTAAGCTTATTTTCTCATGTCAGTTTTCACACTCAACAAAGAAGACTTCTTAGAGTGCGGAAATTTAGACGATTTGCTCAAAAAATATAAGGAAAGAGATATTGAATTCGTTGATACAGATGAATTGTACAAAAAAGCCAAGAAAGACTGGTTTCTTATACATAGGGAAATCGAGGAAGATTTGAATGAGTTGCCCGGAACGAAGGTTGTGGAGAAAGGAATAAAGTTCTATGTACACGGATTAATTCACGGTGTTAGAGGAGTTAAGGAGCCATCTGAGTCAGTAAAGAGGTATATAAATTCAAAGATCGAAAATTTTGAATTTTGCTTGTACGAAGAAGGTTTTAAGGAAGTATTTGATCTTCAAAGAGGAGTAAATATGGAAGATGGGAAGATTGCTCCAAGATCTGAGTATAAAACTATAATTTCTTCACCATTTTATTTTCCATCGGAAGAAGACCCTCTTAGAAAGGGGAGGGAAGAAATGTTACACAAATCTCTGGAAGATGAGAGTTACTTTAGAAAGGCCAGGCCGGTATTCTTGGGCGACAATATTCCGGGGAGATTCAAATTAGATTACCTTAAAAAACAAACTATTTTGAACAAAGCGAAAGTGAGGTCTATCACTGAGATGCGTCTTGACAGGTCAAAATACATGGCAGAATACATGAGAATGTTCGCAGAAAAGAGAATTCAAGGAGAAATTCATTCTCTTGTAGGATTAAACCATGAGAATGACGTTGTCTACTTTTTGAAAAATGAAAATAAAACCAGAGAAATGAAAAAATTGGTTAAAGAGCATCTTTAAACTTTTAAAAAAAATTCAATGCAGCGTGGCTCGCTATGGAACGTGGCTCGTTCCATCCGCAATTTTATCAAATATTATTTTATAACTGACACAAGAGGGCTGTTTTCTACTCTAAATTCTATATGGGGGTTTAGAAAGGGGGTGATAAGGCAACGTGGCTCGTTGCATCCGCAATATTATCTAAAATTATCTTATCACTGATAGAAGAGAGTTGTTTCTACATATATGGGGGTGTAGAGAGGGGTAATAAGTTAAAATAGAATAAATTCAGTATAAAATTAAGTATTACCCCCTTCTGTTTATACTCTCCTTATATAACCCCGCCTGGGTTCAAAAACCTCTCCTCTTTGTCTAAGCATCTCAATTATTTCTCTCGTTCTTTCTCTCTCTATCCCTCTATTTTCAGCCTCTGCGATTATCTCATCCACAGGCAACGATTCTCCGAGACTCTCTTCTAACTCTTTTATGATCTCATGTATGATTTTTATCCTGTCTCTTTGCGTTTTTGTTGTACCTACCATTATTTTATCTATGTCTATCTCTCCGGTCTCGGGATCAATACCTATCTCTTTCAGGCAGTGCTCTACTATTCTAATTACTCTTTCAACGTCTTCTATCCTTACAAAACTATCTAAACGAGCGCGGGCAGATGCTTCAGCAAGTCTTATAACCGCTTCCAGTTGTCTTGCGGTTATAGATATAGCAGCATCCTCTTTTTCTCCTTTTTTCCTCATTTTTACATAAAAATCTTCAAGAATCTTTGATGCATCAACCGTTAATGTTGGTTTAACCCTTTTGGAGTAGGCTATATACTTTCTTAAAAGATCCATCGGGATTGGAGGTTTTATTTCTTCCTCTCTCATTTGATGTACCTTTATGATATGTCTAGCCAGTGCACGATCTTTTTCTTCTTCAGGACGATCTGTAAGAGCAAAAATTAAATCGAATCTACTCAATAAAGTTGGAGGGAGATTTATTTGATCGGCAATTGGTAAGTAGGGATCGAATCTACCATATTTTGGATTAGCAGCGGCTAGTACTGCACATCTTGCGTTCAGAGTCGCCATTATACCTGCTTTAGCCACAGAAACTGTTTGCTGTTCCAAAGTTTCATGCATGGCCGATCTGTCTTCACTTCTCATCTTGTCTATTTCGTCTATGCAAGCGACTCCTTTATCTGCTAAAACCAGTGCGCCTGCTTCCAAAGTCCAAGAACCCTCCCCGAATTCGTCTTTTATCGCGGAAGCTGTTAATCCTGCTCCTGTAGCACCTCTACCGGATGTATAGATTCCTTTTGGTGCTAAATAACTTACATAACGTAGTAATTGAGACTTTGCAATGCCAGGATCTCCTATTAGAAAGATGTGAACGTCACCTCTAATTTTAGTATCGTCAGGCATTCTTTTGGGAATACCTCCAAATAACTGCAAAATTATGGCCTCCTTTGCCATTTCGAATCCGAATATTGACGGGGCTATAGAATCTAATATCCTTTGGTAAATATCTGGTTCAGTTGCGAGTTCAATGATTGTCTTTTCGTCTTTCTCACTTATCTCAAGTTCCTCAAACTCTTGTTCTATTAGTTCTATGTGATTGGCCTCTATAAATAGGTCAAAAACAGTAGATCTTCTGCCTTTAACCGATGTTCTGAGAATGCCATTTACGATAACCTTATCTCCAGGAGATACAATTCCACTGAGGTCGTCTTCTACAAAAACATCGATCTGAGAGGGATGTTCTCCGCCTGGTAAATCTTCAAAGGATTCCTGCACTCTTAACTTTTGAGAATCCACAAACTTGGATTTTCCCACCATTAATCTGAAAGGTCCCTTCCTTCCGCACTCGCACTCATATGGTTGTTTTACTTGACCTGTTGTTTGAAATTCAGATATCTCAGAACCGCACCTCTGACACTCGAAAACGGCTTCCAGTAACTTTGGTCTTATGTCAGTAAGTTTTCTAACTAACGAATCAAAAGATATGAAGGTTTCGATGTCTTTGTTTCTCAGATCTCGAATCTTCTTTTTTTTAGGTAAGTTTTCAAACCTAATATGGATTTCTACATCTTCCTCTTCAAGAGGAAGGTCAAGCTCTTTTAAGGCCAGCTCGGCGGCCTCAATTGTGATATCTGGTGCTCTGATCAAATCATCTGTTAATGTGGCATCATATCTGTCCAAATCACTACAATTTATTATCAAAGAGCGTGCTTCTGGGTAACTTCTTGCTACTTTTAATATTGCATCGTAGTAATATCGTCTAAAAAATTCCTCAAACTTGGGGATCAAGTCCTCCTTTTCAATAAAAGGCTCTTCATATAGAGATATCTCGGTCATGTGCATCCACTTTAAAACACATTGATATTTAATGTTTGGTGCAGTTATATATTGGTGTTTGTAAGATCACATCTATTTTCTGATATGATCATCATCGTAGTTTTTTGTTACGTAACCATATATTAACTTTTATAAACATGAAAATTCATTAAAAATTTAAAACTCTTTCTTGAGTGTGCTTGGCTGAAAAAGTAGGTATTCGTTGAAATCTGACCGTTATAACCAAAAAAATTTAATTTTATTATGATAAAAATTCACATCTAGAAACATGGTAGAAAAAAATTAAAGTAGAAGTTTATGAAAAAGAGAGAATAGCGCTAAATTCGTGAAAATTACATTTTGGGCTTACATTAATCTTCGATTATTTTAAAAAAGAAGCACGAAAACCTTAAGATTCATCAGAAGGATGTAATTCGTCTGGAACCATACTATCAGGGGCACATATCTTGGGAGTCTTTTCTATTACCTCTTCAATGCCGCATTTGATCCTTTTGAAAAGTTCTTCTCTGTTAACTTCAGTTCCTACACAACCGTCTCTTGATAACATAACGCCTTGAACCGCGAAACCTTTTTGGTGAGCCTTCATCATTGCTAGGTTCAACTCTTCATGGCATGCGACACCCAAAGTAGCGGAAGGTCTGTACTTCCTCAATATGCGCCAGACAAATGTTGAACCTGGCACTACAAATACGTTGTAACCATGAGACTCAGCCTCCTCTTTGATATTCCTGACAACGCACCTGCCACAACCTCGACAAACAATACCAATAGATGTGAGTTTTGCCGGACAATCAATATGTCTTAGACACTGAGGTAGGAAAAGAACTCTATTTTTTGGATCAATACTTTTGAAATTTTCAAAAGAAATCCTATTTCTGACTTCAATACCTATTAAGTCTACAATACTCTCATCTAAACCAAATTTAGGTACAACTTTTTTCAGAAAACTATAAAAGGCGTCGATTGTGAAAAGGGTGATCTTGGGTAATATTAGCCAATCTCTTTTAATCAAAAGGGTTATGAAAACGATAGTGACCAAGAATAAACTTAAAAGTGAGATTCCGAGTAATAGAGTAGCGGTTCCCAATACGGTTATTATATCCATTTACATCAGACCTAGCCCTTTTAACTCTTCTATTACTTTTTGTACCGCTTTCTCAGCATCTTCTGGTTTCTTTGCCCCAGTACATACAAGTTTACCCGAGCCAAATAAAAGAACAACAACTTTTGGATCCTTTAATCTGTATACCAAACCAGGAAATTGCTCTGGTTCATATTCTACATTTTCCAAACCAAAACCAATTGCAATGGCGTCTAGATTCAATTCCGTGTTTAAATCTGCAGAAGCCACCATATTTTGTATTACAATCTCAGGTTCTGTGGTGATTTCTACTCCTGCCTCGTTTATTTGAGCGATAGTTTTTTCAATCGCCCTACGTACGTCTTCAATACTCTTAGCCCCGGTACAAACCAACTTTCCAGAACCAAAGATCAATGTAGCGGTTTTAGGATCCTTTAATCTGTATACTAAGCCAGGAAATTGCTCTGGTTCATACTCTGCATTTTCTAATGCCAGCGCAATCGTCTCTAAATCTAGTTCCTTTTCAAGGGACGTGGATGCAACGACGTTTTCTATCTTTATCAAAAAAAAGACCTCCGTTTGAGCATAATGTAGTCTTTTGTAACCTTTATATATATAAAGGTTTATAAGGAAAATTCTTCTCTCATGAAAGAAGCAACATCCTCAGGCTTAGAAAGCACAACCCATTCCAAGTTTAGTCTTTCCATGTATCCGGTATCGTTCGTATAGTACTTTTGAAAATTAGGTCTGCTTATGATTTTTGCATTCAGATTGTAGTAATGACTAATATCTTCATCAACTGGACCTGAATATGTAGAAAGAGTGAAACTCTGCACACCCAGCCTTCGATAACCCTTCAAAACAGAAGATATTGCCTGAGAGAATTCGTATTTTTCTGTATCATTTAATTCAGTTAGAGAAGAAATGCCCTCTTTAAACAAGAATAAAACCTCATTGTTGCCTGTGGGGGCAAAGCTCGTCAAAATAGCCAAGTTATCGTTTTCTGCAATAAATCTTTCTCCCATTTCTCTCTCTTTTTCTAATAAAAGATTCCAGAAATTACGCCTATTTTTCTCATAAAAGGATTTACTTTTTTCTATATACATACCAAGTAGAAATGTGGGAGTTTCCTCAATAAGTATTTGTACATGAGGATGTATTATGCTGGCTCCCGAGGGAGGCATGTGGTTCCAACTTAATAGAGGATACCTCGCGTTTTTGTAGATTTCATGTACTTTTTGGAAGTATTTTATGCATGCAGTAATACAGTCCTTTATTAATTTTGGGTTAAAATCTCCCATTTTTAAAAAGTGATCGCCAGAAAAAATTCCGACCGCATGATCTTTTCCAAAGGGGAATAAATTTGGGAATATGTAAGCATTGCCTATTTTTATCCTTTCAATTTCTTTTTCGTCCTCTTCAAGCCCAAAAAACTTTGGAGTACTATTTTCTATATTTTCTGGACAGAAAAAACACCCTTTTTGTGTATCCTCAATTACTCTAACCATATCTGTTTCTTCGCTTACCTGTTTTTTCCTAAGAGCCCTTTCAACATTTATTCTGCACCACATGTCTATAAGGGGGTCTTTTCTGTATTCAATTGCTTGTTGATGGATATCGAAACCTTCTAAAGGGCTCTTGAGTTTTGCATTCTTGACTAACTTATTGAACTCTATCACGAATTGCAGGGAATCGAAAATACTATTTAAATCTTTTACCGCAATAACTCTTCAGTGAAGAAATCTAATTTAAATAATTAGAATAGTTAATATTACGAATATTTTTCAGAGAAAATTATATATTTAGTTAGTATAATTAAATTATTGACAAAAATTTAGCCGACGTATTAATAGTAGGAGTTATATAGTAAAAGACACGAAAAAGATGCTCTTGTGGTGGGTTTCAGATGGGTAGGAGAAATATCATATTAGCCGGAGAAGAAGCAGGACCGGTTTCTAATAAATTAGGCGGGATATGGAACGTAATAGATGATGAAGCAACTACACTGGCAAAATTAATCAGTAAAGACGAGATAAAAGAAAATATTAGGTTATTGATTGCCGGACCTTATTATCCACATAAAGGAACTGACTGGAATGCTGGAAAGGATAGAGTGACCGGACTAAACGGGTTTAACGAATTAATTTTGGATGAAACTCTTTCAAAATCACTAAAAAGCCTGAAAGAGAGAGGTATAGATATAATTACGCGTTCTAAACTCATTGATGGGGTGGAAATAGCATATATATTATTCAACACCTCAATGTTCAACATGGTACAAACAGTGTACGAAAATAAGACCTACAGGCTTTCTGACATGATAAAGACGGAAGCCTACGAACTTGTTGGTCTGGATTCTCTGCAATATGAACCATCAGGTTACGGTAAGGAATATACGCACTATTTGAATCTATCCTACGCAATATCTGAGTTTGCTAAAGAATTGTCTAAGCATGAAAGCGTCTCCCTTCATTGCCATGAGTTTGGCGTTTTTTATGCCGCTGCAAGGTTAGAACTAACAAGAGTTCCTATAAACACCCTTGTGACTTTTCATGCTACTAAAGTAGGGAGATCTTACGGCGCAGATGTCTTAGAAAAAATTTACAACTCTGATCCTACATGGAACCCGAGTACTCCTGTAGGATTGGCTAAATTAGAGGAATTAGCCAAACATGCCGATGCGATTACCTTTGTCGGCGATACAACAAGAAAAGAAGCAGGACTTTTCTATGGAATAGATGGAATAATAGTTAGAAACGGCATAGAAGTGGATGTAGACACTATAGATTGGGAAAAAAAAGACAAATGTAGAGAAAAAATCCAAGAATTTGTTGCAAGGAACTTATACGAGTACTATGATGGGGAGAAAATAGAAAGCGAGCACATAATACCTTTATACACAATATCTAGAACAGAATTAGAAAACAAAGGTTATCCGGATTTGCTTGATTCTATGATTATCTTAGACAGATTGCTGGTGAATTATATAAGAAATGGTTGGATTGATGAGGAAACAAAGGTAGTATGTTTCTTAATAACCGCCCATGGACCTAAAGAAAAGGGTAGATTACCAAAGGGCTTTCCTATCTATCTTCCTCATGAGGTACTCGTAGGAGAAGAACTGAGGTTGAGCAAAATGATTAGCGAACGTCGTTTGCTTCCTAAATGTTTGATGACCGAGAGGAGAATTGTATCCGCTGTTTTATACCCTCAATGGGTGGGAAAGGATGATGGTGGGTTAAACATGACTGCCTCTGAGATCGCAAGCGGATGTGTAGCAGGAATCTTCCCATCGAAATACGAGCCTTTTTTGTTGACTGGATTAGAAGCATGTAGAGAAGGGACCCCGATTGTAGTGGCGAGATCTTGCGGATTTAGTGACGCAGCACTGGAGTACGAACTAAGAAAAGGTACATTAGGCGGAGTCATAGTGGCCGATAACCTAGCCCTGCCGTATCAAGAGTACATATCAGATTATGCTTTAGGAACGGGATTTTTGGTGACAGAATTTATTCGTGATAAGGTCAAATACAGATTGTTGTGTGGAGATGCCTTTCAGGTCGCAAAGTCCATGAGTTGGGAAGATCCTGTCAAGAAATATTACGAATTATTACATATTCATGCCTAAACTTTATATTTTACCTTTCTTCATAATGATAGCACTGGTGGTTTAATGGACAGAATTACCGTAATGGATACGACGATGAGAGACGGCGAACAGACTCCGGGCATAGCGTTCACGCCAGAAGAGAAGGCAATGCTCGGAAGGATGTTATATAATGCTGGTGTGGATTTCATAGAGGTTGCCAGTGCCCAAGTATCAGGAGGAGAGAAATCTGGAGCCATGGCGGTAGCAGCAGAATTTGAGGAACACGGGTATCCAGCGGATATTCTTGAGTGCCTCACTTACCTTACAAAAGAATCTGTGGATTGGGCTCATGATACTGGGGTTGGCGGTGTGAATATCCTTGCAAAATCTTCTGTAGAACAAATAGAGAAACAGTTTAGAATGGAGCCAAAGGATCATACGAATCTGGTCTTAGATATAGTAGAATACGCTTATGATCTTGGTATGAAGGTGAATCTATATCTAGAGCACTACTCCAGTAAGGGTGGAGTAAAAGACAACCCAGAGTACGTGGATGCTCTGATAAACGAATTAATTAAAACAAAAAAGATGCAAAGAATCACATTTTGTGATACTCTTGGATTATTCGATCCTGACGAAGTAAAAAGATACGTAGGCGAGTTTGTCGAAAAATATCCCAAGGCATTCTTTGATTTTCATGGACACAACGACTATGGTATGGCTGTTGCCAATACGCTAGAGGCCGTGAGGGCCCATTGCAAAGGCATTCAGGCCACCATAAACGGTCTTGGAGAAAGAACCGGTAACGCGCCTCTAGAAGAGGTGATAGTTGCTGTGCACGATAAGACTGATAAAAAGACTAATATAAAGGAATATATGCTCAAGGAACTATCAAGTCTAGTGGAACACAGTTCTGGAGTAAGAATACCCCAAAACAAACCAATAGTCGGAAAATTTGCCTTCACTCATAAGTCTGGTATTCACGTGGATGGTATGAGCAAGGCCAAGTTATACGAGAGCATAGATCCTACCAGATTCGGTAGAAGTCATGAATATGATTTGGGCAAACATAGCGGGAAGGCAACCATTAGATCTCATCTGGAAGTAATGGGCGTAAAACCAACAGATAAACTTGTTGACGGCATATTAATGAGAGTAAAAGAATTTGGAGACATGAAAAAAGTATTATCATCTGAAGACTTACCTTATATAATTGCCGACCTTATGGAGGCACCAGAAGAGATAAGGATAGACATAGAGGATTGTGCAATTGTAACTGCCATAGGGACTCATCCAGTGGCAACTGTAAGTATAAAAAGAAACGGCAAGATCTATAAGGTTACTGGATCTGGTGTTGGTGGATATGATGCCTTTATGAATGCTGTTAGGAGTTTGTATAAGGAAGAACTTCCAAAACTCGTCGATTATGAAGTGACGATACCACCAGGGGGCAAAACAGACGCCCTGGTCTATACGACCATCACATGGGAAGATAAGGAAGGAAACGTATTCAAGACAATTGGTGTAAGTCCAGATCAAACTTTCGCAGCCGTAGAAGCCACAAAGAAAATGTTAAACCGGTTTTATAGGAATAAAAAATAATAATAACTGAAGTACATTATTTGTTCAGGAGGTTGATCGAATGCCTAATGGGATTTTCGGAGCTATTTCAGGTGTTTTTCCGATTGTAATAATATTATTGCTATTTATCCTCTATACAGCAATAAGAATAGTAAAAGAATACGAAAGGGGAGTAGTTTTTAGATTAGGTAGATTAGTTGGCGCTAGGGGTCCGGGATTATTCATCCTAATACCCATCGTCGAGAAGATGAACAAAATAGACCTTAGAACCATCACTTTAGATGTACCCTCACAAGACGTTATAACGAGGGATAACGTCCCTGTTAGGGTAAACGCAGTCGTATATTTTAGGGT
>CAYFZR010000006.1:0-18856 GCA_964347835.1 uncultured archaeon | reverse complement strand
ATCACAAAAGAGGCATGGTTTCTCTAGTCCAAGTCGTGAAAACTAACTCTCCACTTTCAACTCTTTCTAGAACCTCTCCTGTCTCTGGGTCTATGATCTCGGCTATGAAATGGTCTCCCCAGATATGCAGTCCTCTTTGCTCTTCGCACTCCATTGCTACTCCAGGACCCCAAATCTCAGAAAGGCCATAGACATCTATGGCGAGCAGATCTAATACTTCCTCTATCTTTTTCCGGGCAGGCTCAGACCAAGGTTCTGCCCCGAAGATCCCAATCCTGAGTTTAAAATCTTCGATAGGGTCTATACCCTCTTCCTTAGCCACTTCTGCTAGGTAGAGGGAATAAGAAGGAGTACAAGCAATAACTGTAGAACCCATATCTCGCATGAGAGTGATCTGTCTCTTCGTAACTCCTGCACTTGCTGGAATTATTTTACATCCTAATAACTCGGCTCCATAGTGGAAACCTAATCCTCCTGTAAATAAGCCATAGCCATAGGATATCTGAAGAATGTCGTCCTTCGTAACTCCTGCGGTGGCTATTCCTCTTGCCATCAATCTAGACCAAGTATTGATGTCTTTTTGAGTATAACTTACAACAGTAGGTGTTCCGGTAGTCCCTGAACTTGCATGAAACCTTACTATTTCGCTTAAGGGCACTGCTTGTATCCCGTATGGATAGTGCGCGCGAAGATCGTCTTTAACCGTGAAGGGTATTTTTTTTAGATCATTTAGATCTTTAATGTCCTCTGGTTCGAGATTACGATCTTTAAATTTCTTTTTGTACATGGGAATTTTTTGATAGCAATATCTTACTACCTTTCTAAGTCTCTCCTCTTGTAGATTTTTTATATCTTCGAATTTCATTTTTTCAAGTTCTGGCTCAAAAAACATGAAACCGCCCCCATACTAAATTTTTCTTAAGTCTAATATTCGCTGTGCTTTTCCTTCTGAGCGAGGAATTGAGCCTGGCTCGATTAGGTTTACTTTCGTCTTCACTCCGAGACCGCTCTTTAGGTTTGTTTCGATTTTGTTCTTTGTTCTTAGCAAGTTATCTTTATCTCCGGTAAAAATCTTTTCGGTAACCTCGATGTTTATGTTTAACTGATCCATCGTGCCAGATCTATCAACGATGATCTGGTAATGATCTTCTACTCCCGGGACACTCATAAGTAAATGCTCTATCTGGCTAGGAAAGACGTTTATTCCACGAATTATAAGCATGTCGTCGCTTCTTCCTATTATTCTTGAAATTCTTGGATGTGTTCTCATGCACCCGCATATATTTTCTTCATACAGTAGGGAAATGTCCCCAGTTCGGTATCTTAGGAGGGGCATGGCTTCTTTTGTTAGGGTGGTGAATACGAGTTCTCCTTCTTCGTTTGAATTTAAAACCTCTCCTGTCTCGGGGTCGATAACTTCTAAGAGAAAATGATCTATCCAAACGTGCATTCCATCTTTTTCTTTACATTCTACAGAAACGCCAGGTCCGCAAAGTTCAGATAAGCCATAGTTGTCGAAGGCTACGATTCCATAGGCATCTTCAATCTTTTTCCGCATACTATCGGACCAAGGCTCGGCTCCAAATATCGCTCTTTTAATGTTGAATTCGGAAACATCAATCCCTTCATTTCTCGCATATTCCGCTAGATAGAGAGCATATGAAGGCGTAGAAGAAAAGGCTGTGACTCCCAGATCCTGCATTGTCATTATCTGTCTTGCGCTATTTCCAACGCCGGATGGAATTACTGCTGCTCCAATTCTCTCAGCACCATAGTGAAAGCCTAGTCCGCCTGTAAAAAACGCATAGTTGTAGATTAACTGGATCACATCTTCACTTGTTAAGCCTGCGCAGGTTAAAACCCTAGCCATCAACTCCGCCCAAGTGTGAATATCCCTATCGGTATATCCGACCATGATCGGTTTTCCTGTTGTGCCGGAAGATGCGTGGAATCTGACTATCTCTGACATGGGCACTGCCAGGAGTCCAAATGGATAGTTGGTTCTAAGGTCTTGCTTGGTTGTTAAAGGAATTTTTGAAAGATCGTCTAATGTTTTTATGTCAGAAGGCTTTAAACCGATCCTATCAAATCGCTTTTTATAAAAAGGTGAATTTTTATAAGCGTAATCCACCATTCCCCCCAGTCTTTTCTCTTGGAGTTCTGTCAGTTCTTTCTTTGGAAGAGTCTCCATCCCCTTATTCCAGAACATTAGTATCATTCACTATGAACCTAAAATATATATAAATAATATTTGGAGGTAAAAAAAGATAAATTCGAAAGAAATAATAGAGTATAGGGGAATTACATGGTCAGCAAGGATCGATTTCTCAATGCATGTTGGCGACAGCCAGTAGACTGTACACCTGTGTGGATTATGCGCCAGGCTGGACGGTATATGAAGGAATATCGTGATATTCGTAGCAAATACTCTTTTTTGACTATGTGTAAGACGCCTGAGTTGGCAACGAAGGTCACACTACTTCCAGTAGAGAAGATTGGGGTTGATGCGGCAATTTTATTTTCCGACATACTCATTCCAGTCGAGGCTATGGGAGTGAATTTAGAATTCATCGAGGGAAAAGGTCCTGTCATACAGAATCCCGTTCGAAATCGCGAAAGTGTAGATTCTCTAACAGTAATTGATGCCGAGAAAAATGTTCCCTTTGTGATGGAAACCATAAAGTTAGTTATAAAAAAGCTAAGGGGAAAAGTACCTCTCATAGGATTTTCGGGAGCGCCTTTTACCCTTGCTAGTTATATGGTGGAAGGAGGCTCATCCCGACATTACTTAATAATCAAGAGCATGATGTATAACGATTCTATTACTTACGAGATTCTAATGGATAAGATTGTAGAGACTATAATTTCGTATTTAAATGCCCAGATTAAGGCAGGAACGCAAGCAATTCAAATTTTCGATTCTTGGATTGGATGTTTTTCTCCGCGAGATTATGAAAAATACGTAATGCCTTATACTAAAAAAGTCATCGAAGGATTAGAAAGCGATAACGTACCCATAATTCATTTCGCAACCGGAAGCGCTATGCTGCTTGAGTTAATGAAAAAGGCTGGTGGTGATGTTATAGGCATCGATTGGCGAATAAATATAGATGATGCTTGGAAACGCATAGGCTATGATGTAGCTATACAGGGAAATTTAGATCCTGCAGCGCTCTTTGCATCTGAAGATGAGATTGAAGAAAGGGTAAAGGATATCCTATATCGCGTGGGTAATAGGCCGGGACATATTTTTAATCTAGGTCATGGAGTTCTTCCTGAAACACCAGTCGAAAATGTTATCAGCATGGTAAAAGCAGTTCATAAATACAGTTTAAGGTAAGGGATAGGGTATAGATCAGCGAGGAGAAAAAATGAATAAAAGTACAAGGGATAAAATTGGTGTTCTCCTACTGGGCTTCGGCGCACCAGATTCTCCTCATGCAGTAGAACCATTTTTGAAAAATGTTCTTTCTCATAAAATGAATGAAATTTCTAATGCGCAATTCAAAAAAATTGTTCAAAGATACGAGTTAATCGGTGGAAGTTCACCCCTTCTTAAAATTACAAAAGACCAAGCTAGATTGCTTGAAAAGAAACTAAATTTTAAGGTTTACATAGGCATGCGTCACTGGCATCCGTTTATCCAAGAAGCCGTTCAGGAAATTATCAAGAATAGAATTAGACACATAATTGCTCTAAGTCTTTCTCCTTATTATTCAAGAATGACAACTGGATCAAATATAAGCGAATTAAAACATGTCCTTTCAGATTATGAAGAAGAAATCAAGGTTACTTACATAGATAGTTGGTATAACAATCAATCCTACTTGAACGCTCTTGCTGAAAAATTAAACAAAGGGTTATCGCAATTCCCTGAAGAAAGGCGCGATAAGGTTCAGGTAATATTCAGTGCGCACAGTTTACCTAAAAAGTTGGTTGAAACAGGAGATCCATATTTAAAACAGTTAGAAACTGCTATCAACGAAGTTATTAAGCGCGCAGGTCCGATTTCATGGCATCTGTCCTTTCAAAGTCGAGGTGTTTCTGGGCAGTGGTTAGGACCCGAAACTGGTATAATAATCGAAAAAATCGCAGAAAAAGGATATCGCGACATTTTATTGGTTCCAATAAGTTTCATCTCTGATAATATAGAGATATTGTACGACATAGACATAGTTTATCAAAAATTAGCTGAATCTAAAGGAATTATATTTCGTCGAACTTCATCCTTTAATTCTTCTCCAGAGTTCATCGATGTTCTTTTTAACGTTGTAATTGAAAATATTTAAACTAAGAACTAGGCGGTATGCGTTAATGAGTGATAAAATTAAGGTAGTGATCGTCGGAGGAGGTATTACCGGTTTAGCTACGGCTTATTATCTCCAAGAAAGGGCTAAGGAAGAGGATGAAATTGATTTCATTCTTTTAGAAAGAAGAGATCGTCTTGGAGGGGTTATAGTATCAGAAAAAGTTGATGACTTCATCATAGAAGGCGGTCCTGATACCTTCGTTAGCGAAAAACCTTGGACAGCAAAACTCAGCAAAGAATTAGGCATCGAGAACCGTCTTTTAAATAGTAACGAAGATATTCGAAGGACTTTCATTTTATCTAACGGCGAGCTTAAAGGAATGCCTGAAGGAATTATGATGATGGTCCCGATAAAAATCATCCCCTTCCTTAAAAGCGATCTGATATCTTGGCCAGGGAAAATTCGTGCTAGCTTTGATCTTTTTTTACCTAAAAAAAATTATAAGGACGAAAGCCTGGAAAGTTTTGTTAAAAGGCGTCTTGGAAATGAGATACTCGAAAAAATAGCGGAACCTTTGGTAGCAGGAATTCATGCGTGCGAACCTGAGAATATGAGTCTTAAGAGTACTTTTCCTAGATTTATTGAATATGAGAAGAAGTATGGTAGTCTTATAAGAGGAATCTCAGCCAGCAGGAAGAGAATGGAAAAAATGAGGGAAAAAAACAAATCTGTGGAAAAGATGGCTTTCTTCATGTCTTTCAAAGATGGGATGCAAGAAATTATTGATGCTTTGGTTTCTGCATTAGATGAGGAAAAAATTTTTTTAAACAAAAAAGTAGTTAGGGTAGGTAAAGTTGAAACTTCTAACGCACCTCAGTATTATGTTTACGTCGAAGGAGAGCCTCCGATAAGAGCAGACGCCGTTGTTTTTACATCACCTTCTTACATAACCGCTGAGATCTTAAAAGACTTCGATAGACCTTTAGCGGATAAGCTAAATGAAATAACATGGGTTTCATCGGCGACAATTTCTTTGGGATATTTAAAGTCAGATATAAAACACCCCCTCAGAGGTTTTGGATTCGTTGTACCTAGAGTCGAGAATAGAAAGATAAAAGCAGTGAGTTGGAATACTTCAAAATTCAATCACAGAGCGCCAGAAGGTTATGTCCTCTTGCGATGTTTTGTTGGGGGTCCTAGAAAGGAAGAGTATGTTGATCTTGATGACGAATCTTTGATCGAACTTGTGAGAGGAGAGTTAAAGGACATTATGGGAATAGATGCTGAACCAGTTATAACCAGAGTTTATCGATGGAAAAAGGAAATGCCTCAGTACACCGTTGGACATGGCGAAAGAGTCAAGGCCATCGAAGAAATGTCAAGTAAATATCCGGGACTGTATATTATTGGAAGTTCATATTATGGTGTTGGAATCAGTGATTGCATTCACAGCGGAGAATTAACCGCTGAAAAAATTATAGAACAATTCAAAATCTAAAATACCGCACTCATCGATGATTTTTTGAATCTTCTTTTTCATCGGCATAAATTATTTCGGGATTCAATTATTTTTCTATAAAGAAAAAAGTCTCCATAGCAGAACATTTATCATCATTTATTATTATGAACACCCAAAAATATAAATAAACTTTTTGTTTTCCTTAGTTTACAGCATGCTATGTTTTATCATAGCACGTTGCTAAAAGGTGAGGAGGTGTAAGGGATTGAAAAATAGATCAATGCTAGCGATAGTAACATTGGTAATAGTGAGTGTAATTCTTTCGGGTTGTGTGGGTGCCCCGCCCAAAGCCCCGGAAAAAATAAAAATAGGCGTAGTAGCACCCTTAACCGGTGGAGCAAGTTCCACGGGCGAGGATATGTGGAACACAGCACAACTTGCTGCTGAAGAAATAAATAAGGCTGGAGGAGTATTCGTAAAAGAGAAAAACGCTAATCTTCAGATCGAAGTGATTAAGGGTGATACAGAATCTTCCGTTGATGGTGGAGTTAAGGCGGTAACCAAACTCGTTACAGAAGACAAGGTTGATGTATTAGTAGGAGGATTTTCCAGCTCTATAACTCTCGCAGATCAAAAAATCGCGATTGAACATAATGTTCCTTTCGTTATATCGGGCGCTTCCGCTCCACAGGTAACGAGGAATCCTGACCTTGATACATCTTATATGTTCCACCACTGCCCTACTACGGATGACTATCCTGAAGATACATTACTGTTCGTCGAAGACGTAGTAAGACCTGCTATAAATGAAAAGTATGGATTTCCGGAGGATCGAAACTTAAGGCTAGCGGTATTATACCAAGATGGCGGATATGGAAGAGGTGTAAAAGTCGGCATCGACAAAGCGATAGAAAAGCATAATCTACCCATAGAAATAGTAGCTTCAGAGGCCTTCAAAATGGGTGAAACAGATTTCCATGCGCCGCTTACAGTTATAAAAGCGGCCAAACCAGACGTAGTATATCCGGCTGGCTTCCTCAATGAACAAACCCCGATAGTAATCCAAGGAAGAAAAGATGTGGGTCTAAATACAATTTACTTATCTGTGGAGTGCAACGACGACCCTGATTACTACTCAGGCGTCGGAAAATGGGGTGAATACTCGATTCAGGAAAGCCGATTCAGCCCGTATACGACTCCGACAGGGGCTATTTATGATTCCGTTACAAAGTTTAAAAGTGATTATAAAGCCAAGTTTGGTAAAGAGCCCAGCATGATGGGTGCTTCTACCTACGAGGGTATTTACATCGCAGCAGAGGCGATTGAAAATGCAGGTAGCTTGGATAAGGCAAAGATTCGCGATGCATTGTCAACTTTAGAAATGCCTCAGATGGTTGAGGCTATGCAAGGCGAAAAAATAAAGTTCTCCCCCGATTATAGAGAAACGAAGTTCCAGCTTTACATGGAACAGTTATTCTGGGATGACACTTTACAAGAAAATCGACCAAAAATAGTGTGGCCTGATAACCTAAAAGAGACTGACTTTGTACTTCCTGACTGGTACGAGCCCGGAAGCCCGTAACCCTCAAATTTTCTCTTTTTATTTTTTTATTGTTAGGTGCGTGAAGGGATGTCATTTGATATAGGCATACTATTTCAAGTTGTTTTTTGGGGACTTTATGCTGGTTGTATTTACATACTTCTAGCAACAGGATTGACCATTATTTTTGGCGTCATGAAGATTGTGAACTTCGCACACGGAGAACTGCTAATGTTAGGTTCTTATATTACTTTTTGGGCGGTCATTTGGTTAGGAATCAACCCGTATCTTGCTATTTTAGTTTCCATGGTGATATTAGCGATTATTGGAGTTGGCATTGAAAGGATTTGTTTTAGACCAATTCTGGGCACAGGTAAGTTAAATGAAATTTTTCTGAGTTTGGGTTTGATTTTCTTTTTTCAAAATCTAGCCGCTAAATTATGGAGTGCAGATTTTAGAAGTATTCACAGTCCTTATGAATCCATTTTAATTCCAATAGGATCTGCAAATCTCCCTTTGGACTACTTAATAATAATTATTATTACCTGTGCTATACTTGTAGGGTTGCATATTTTTTTTAAGGAGACTTCAATTGGCAGAGCGATTCGCGCTACGAGTCAAGATAGGAATGCAGCAATGCTAATGGGAATAAATGTAGAGCGCGTGGATATGCTTACCTTCGGTTTGGGCTCTGCTCTAGCCGCTGCCGCTGGTACTTTATGGGTTGTGGGGGGTCTGTTATTTAATCCGTATATGGGAACTACCCCAGCAATTAAGGCCTTTGCAATAATAATTATTGGAGGGCTCGGAAGTATTCCTGGCGCCATAGCCGGAGGCTTAACCTTAGGTCTCGCAGAAAATATAGCTGCTTATTTTGGGGGTGGAGCATGGAAAGATGCCACTTCTTTCGCAATTTTAATCGTTGTACTAATAATAAAACCAACTGGTATATTTGGTGAAAGAGAAGAGTGATTTAAATGAGACTAGATAAAAGAATTTACTTAGGGTCAATAGCTCTTTTAACAGGTCTCTTAGCGCCTTTCATCACCAATATGAGCCCACACATCATAAGAATTCTGAGTATTATGCTGATTTTCATTATGTTCTCCACTGCTTGGAACTTATTGACTTATTCTGGTCAAGCATCATTAGGTCATGCTGCATTCTTTGGCATTGGAGGATATACATCAGCCTTAATCGCTTTGAACTTCGGTTTAACACCATTTGCTACTGTTTTACTGGGCGGGTTGTTAGCGGGTATTGTTGGGGTCTTTGTTGGACTAACCTGCGTTAGGTTACGGGAATGGTTTTTGGCGATGGTGACGTTTGGTTTTGCTATTATAGCCCATACTATATCAGGAATACAGTTGGAAAGATGGACAGGAGGCTGGGATGGTATGTCAGCGCCACATTTTGTAAGTCCTTCAAGTCACCCCTTATACTATGTTTACGAGTACTACCTAATACTCGCTTTTACGTTAGCCGTCATTATTTTGACGTACTTAATAATGAAATCCAAGATCGGTATTGCCTTCTCAGCGATACGAGAAAACGAATTAGAGGCAAAAACCATTGGAATAGATACTACCAAATATAAACTTCTTGCCTTCACAATTAGTACATCTATAGCGGGTGTAGCAGGAGGCTTTCAGACCCATAATTTCTCCTACATAACTCCAGAAATATTCGGTATTCATATCTCATTTTGGCCAATAATTTACTGCATCAGCGGTGGGTTGAATACTCTAGAGGGACCAATAATAGGTACCATAGTAATAACTTTTATCTGGGAGGGTTTAAAAACTTTGGGCTGGACTCTCGAGCGGTTTATCGTTATAGGCATCATATTGATAGTTGTAGTGATATTTCTGCCTAAGGGCTTTGTTTCTGTTTTAAAAGAGCCTAAGGAAGTAAAAACTCACATTCCTAGATAAGCCTCTTTTATGTGATTATCTTTTAGAAGTTCCTTTCCTCTTCCTTCCATGACGATACTGCCTGATTCTAGCACGTATCCTCTATCTGCCAGTTCCAGAGATTGAAATACGTTTTGCTCTGATAGCAAAATCGTCACTCCTTCCTTATTAAGTCTCTTAAGTTGTTCATAGACCTCATGTACCAATATCGGTGCCAGTCCTAGCGAAGGTTCGTCCAAAATCAGGAATTTAGGCTTCAACATTAAACTTCTTGCTATAGCCAACATTTGTTGCTCACCACCACTCATAGTGCCCGCAAGTTGGTTTTTTCTTTCCTCAAGTATTGGGAAGATTTCAAACACCCAATCTAAGCTTTCCCTGACTTTCTGGTTGTCTTTAATTGTATAGGCACCTAGAAGAAGATTTTCTAATACTTTCAAGTTTGGAAAAAGGCTTCTTCCTTCTGGAACTAAAGAAATGCCCTTCTTAACGACGCGATAGGTTGGAAGGTTGCTTACCTCTTCATTCAGGAATTTTATATGGCCTCGAGTTGGTTTAAGGATTCCAAGGAGAGTATTAATTATGGTGGTCTTGCCAGCGCCGTTAGATCCTATTATTGAGACGACTTCTCCCTCATAAACTCTAAAAGACACATCCCAGAGGACTTGAATATTACCGTAGTGAGCATCTATGTTATAAACCTCGAGCAAGTTGGTTCCCCCAAAGCATTTGTTATTTCTGTATCAAGTCACCACAAAAATCTCTCCCCTAGATAGGACTCTATAACCCTCTCGTCAGTTGATACCTCTCTCGGAGTTCCCTCCGCTATCTTCTCTCCCTGACTTAGTACGATGATCCTGTCGGAAACACCCATAATTATTCTCATTATATGTTCAATCATAAGGATGGTAGATCCATTTTTTCGTATTTTCTGAATTAACTTTACAGCAGTCGCGCCCTCAGTAGGATTTAATCCTGTTGTTACTTCGTCCAACAGTAAAAGGTCTGGATCTGTCGCTAAGGCTCTTGCAAGTTGAATGCTCTTCAACTCTACAAAATTTAAATTACCGACCAAAAGATCAGTTTTTTCGGTTGAAAATCCTATAAATTCTAAGACCTCGTAGGCCTTTTCTCTTGCTTCTTCCTTCTTCACATTCTCAGATCTTCCAAAAAGCGCTCCTACCATAACATTTTCTATCGCAGTCATCTCTGGGAATATCTGAACTGATTGAAAAGTTCTCGCGATGCCTTTTTTGCAGATCTGGTTTGGTTTTAGTTCACTAATTTTCTCTCCCTTAAATCTAACTTCCCCTGAATCCGGACGATATATGCCGCCTATGATGTTAACTAGGGTAGTTTTGCCGGCACCATTCGGTCCGACCAACCCTATGATTTCCCCTTCTCCTATTTGGAGGTCAACGCCATTTAAGGCGACAAGTCCACCAAACCTTTTAGCAACACCTCGAACCTCGAGCAACTAAGACCGCCTCTCCCTTTGACTACTTACAAGGTACTTACAATAAAATATTTTTGCTTGCTTTGGTTTTTTTAGGTTAGGATTATAGCACAAAAAATAAGACTTTGCAAAAAAAAATTAAGAATAATAATTTAAATTTTAATTATTCTGACTTCAGTTAAAGTTTCCTAACATTAACAGCCTTCGGACCTCTATCGCCTTCTTCAATATCGAACTCGACTCTGTCTCCTTCTTTAATGTGCCCACCTGCGATTCCACTTTCATGGACGAATAAATCTCCGCCTTCATCCTGTGCTATAAAGCCATAACGCTTTTTTGCATTAAACCATTTTACTGTTCCAGTAGCCATTTTCAATACCTATAAAATGGATGTTAGCATTATATAATAAGTTTTTGGCAGTCTGGTAATTTGAAGTTGTACCTAATGAGTCTAAGACTCGTTTTTTGCCGTGAAGTTTACATATATGTTTTTCAGAAATTAGGACAGGACGACAAAATGGCAAGATTGGATATTTTGAATAGAAAAAAAGGAGAAAAGGCATTTTTACTCGGAAATGAGGCAATAGCAAGAGGAGCCATCGAAGCGGGCGTAAAAGTGGTAACTGCTTATCCGGGAACTCCTTCCTCGGAGATCCTAGAAACCATTGGAAGAGTCGCGTCAAAGCACAATATCCATGCAGAATGGAGTGTCAATGAAAAAGCCGCGTTAGAGGTTGCTGCTGGCGCCTCATATTCTGGGATAAGGGCAATGGCATCAATGAAACACGTAGGGGTTAACGTTGCAATGGACGCTTTAGTTACGCTCGCCTATACCGGTGTGAAAGGCGGATTAGTTATAGTATCAGCAGATGATCCTTCTGCTCATAGCTCGCAAAATGAGCAGGACAACAGACTCATAGCCAGATTTGCCAAAATATTTTGCCTAGAGCCCTACGATCCCCAGAGCGCAAAAGACTACACCAAAAAAGCCTTTGAGATTTCAGAGATGTTCGAAATACCAGTTATGCTCAGGACCACTACGAGAGTAAACCATGCAAGAAGCGATGTACAACTTGGCGAAATTACTGCCCAAAAAAAAGCTGAGTTTAAAAAAGATCCAGCTAGATTTGTTTGCGTACCAGCACACTCTAGAATGCTTCATGTTAAACTTAATGAAAAACTTAAAGACATGGAGAATTTTTCAGATGAAAGTGAGCTCAATTTCTCAGAGATCAATGAAAGGCTTGGTATTATATCTTCTGGCGTCTCTAGGAACTACGTCAGAGAAGCGCTACACCTTTTAGGCTTAAAAGCATCGTTATTTGAGGTAGGTGTCTGTCATCCTCTGCCAAGGAGGAGGCTCCTTAGTTTTTTGAATGAAGTTGATAAAATCTTAATCGTAGAAGAATTGGAGCCTTATGTTGAGGACTATGTCAAAGGTCTCGGTACTGGAGTGGAAATAGAGGGTAAATCTCTTGTGCCGAGAGAATTCGAATTAAACGTCGATATAGTTAAAAGGGCAGTCTCAAATTTTTTTGGTCTAGAGTACGAGGAAGTTAAAAGAGATATAAAGTTAGATCTTCCCTTAAGACCGCCGGTGATGTGCGCAGGCTGTCCGCACAGGGCTGTTTTCTACGCCCTGAAAAAGATTACGAAAAAGAAGATTTATGCCGGCGACATTGGATGCTATACGTTAGGCGTATCCGAACCTCTGAAGACCATAGACACCTGCCTCTGTATGGGCGCAGGTATAAGTCAGGGCGCTGGCATGTACCATGCGGAAGTAGAAAACCAGGTAGTATCAATAATCGGAGATTCAACGTTTTTGCACGCAGGAATGACTGGTTTACTCAATGCGGTGTACAACAATGCCAACATAACCATAATTATTTTGGACAATATGGGCTCGGCTATGACCGGTCACCAGCCTCATCCCGCGGTAGGAATTACCGTAACTGGAGAGGAATCTATTAAAGTTAGTTTTGAAGACATCGCTAAAGCCCTCGGTGCAGGGTTTGTTGACAAAATAAAACCATTTGAACTCGAAGAGTCCATAGAAACCTTAAGAAAGGCTATAGACTTTAATGGCGTTTCGGTTGTTATAGCAGAAGAGCCCTGTACCCTGATAGCGAGGAAACTTAACATCTGGAAGAGACCTTATAGAGTTGATAGAGAGAAGTGCGACGAATGCAGGGCTTGCGTACTTTTGATTGCCTGTCCAGCCATAGACTTGGACAATGGAAAGGCAAAAGTAATGAGAGAACTTTGCAGTGGATGCGGTTTGTGCGTTAAGGTGTGCCCTAACGATGCGTTTGTGGTGGAGTAGAATGAAAAAAGACTCGAAAACTGACATACTAATAGCAGGTGTTGGAGGGCAGGGAATACTCCTCACCGCCAATGTAATCGGCCATACCGCAGTAAGAATGGGCTTTAGTGTTAGAGGTGCAGAAACCCATGGGATGGCACAAAGAGGGGGTAGTGTGGTATCTCACATAAGGATAGGCAACGTCTCAAGCCCCCTTATTCCCGAAGGTGAATGCGACTTTATGCTTGGCTTTGAGCCTATAGAAGCGCTTAGAAACGTCTCTTTTTTGCAAGAGAGGGCTAAAGCAATAGTCAATAGCGAATTAATAGCGCCTGTTGCGGTCAGAAAATCTGTAGGAAAATATCCAGGGGTAGACGAGGTTATTAAAAATCTTTCCGAATACTGCGAGGTAATTCTTCTGGATGCCTATGATATCGCGTTAAGAGCGGGAAACCCCCTCTTCATAAACGTGGTGATGCTCGGCGCACTCTCTGTATTCCTAAAATCTGTAGTACCTGAAGAGGAACTTAAGGATACGATAAAGGACATGGTTCCTGAAAAGACAGTCGATGCCAACTTAAAAGCCTTCGATCTTGGAAATGAAGAAGTGAGAAAATCTAAGGAAATCTGAGGTAATGTTATGGTGACCGCATTTGCAGGGAGTACCTGTCAGATATAGGCATTGAGAGTGGCGAGTCGTTATGCTTGATGAATTTAAATAGATTTCGTTAAAATATTTTTATCCTCTAAAAAACTATGTCATTAGAATACTGCTCTGCACCCTCGGATAAAGCTCTTTCCACGGAAAACTTGTCTTTCATGAGAAATATCCTATCTTCCCCCAAATACTCATTCGCAACCGATTCTCTTAGAATGGCTGAATGCTTTTTGAACTTGTGTATCTTTACAACGTACTCGCTATAATCCTCGACAACAACAACCTCAAATCCATACTTTTCTAAGATCTCAATGCTTTTGTCCTTATCTTCCTCTGTTTGGCATTCAAAACGGTAGTTTCGTCTATTATAGAAATCTGAAAGCTCATCATAAACTTCTCTTTCACTGAAAAAATGCTTGAAAACATACTGATTGTCCAATTTAAAGATATTTATTCTAATATTTTCCTACCTCCTTACAGAACTTGAAACGTATCTGGATAGAAGGGGGTAATAATACATTTTATAAAAAATTATCTTACTTTACCCTATAACTCCCTTTCCAAACCCCCATATAATATTTAGAGTAATAGAATACAAAGGGCCAGTAGGGCTTTTACTTAATTTTATAAAAAGTTATTCTATCTTAACTATCACCTCATAAGCGGGTTATATCTAATTTTATTTTGAAAATAGAAAGTTGTAATACTTTTTTTCGTACAGAAATTATCCTATTGCCCTTATCTAAGACCTCCTAAATCAAAAATAAATATAAATTTAGTCTAAAATTAATAGGTAAAACAACAAGATATTTATTAATTCAATCACAAACTATTTTTAAGAGATTGGTAATACAATCTCAAAAAAACTATAAAAAAACAAAAATTAAAAAAAAGGAGGTCGGAGGTCTTGGGAGAAGAATGGTGGAAAATTCCAAGTCCAAGTTTTACATTCCTAATCGCCTTATTAGTCGGCCTAATCGGAGGAAAATTATTTACTAGTTTGACCGTTGCATCGTTGAGCATACCACTAAGTGTAAGCACAAATATTCACGCTATCGTATTTAAAACGGTTATACTTTTTGTATACGGTGCTCTCTTTGTTTTCCTATTTGGAGGACATGAAAAAGAGGAAATATACTTGTTTGTAAGAAATTTAAAGGCAACAGTCTTACATGGAGCGGTATTAGGTATTGTCCCTATCATCGTGCCCATCATGGTTGGACTACTCTAACTGAATCCTAAATTACTGGAGGATTTACATGGCTCGGAGAGGTATATCAAGAAGAAACTTCCTATACTTAATCGGAGGAGGCGCCATCGCATCATATGCGATGGCTTTTACTGGCGCACTAATAAAATTTGCTTGGTCCCCGAAGTTAGGTGAAACAGCATCCGGAGGAGCCATTGAGATAGCAAAGGTTGGGGAGATACCAGTAGGGGAGGCAAAGTTATTCAAGTTTAATGGAAAACCGTCTATTCTTATTCATTTGAATGATGGTTTTTACGCCTTCGGAGCAGTTTGCACACATCTGGGTTGTGTTGCTAAATGGAAGGATTTGGAAAACAATGAGGTAATATACTGCCCCTGTCACATAGGCAAGATTGATGCAAGGACTGGGGAGGTGCTGTCAGGTCCGGTTCCAAGCCCTTTCCCTAAGATAGTTGTTGAAGAAAAAGAAGGAGCCATATTTGCCAAGGCATGGGAAGATTCAGAGTATGTCAAATCACTTCCGATGTATGTGTGAATGAGACTTCTTTTATTTTTTTTGACCTTTCTTTTTTTAAAAAATTTCAAAGTATTTTAAAACAATCTTAAAAATTATCGCAATTAGGATTCAAAAAAAGAAAAATTGATAGTGTAATAAATAGAAAGAAATACTAGGGAATTAAAATGGCTATAAGGGAGAAATACTTTGTCTTTGGCTTGGCAGGATTCGCAATTGCGACATATATACTCGCTATCACGGGAATCCTAATAAAATTTCTGTTTTCCTAAAAAACTAAACTCAATAAAACACTTGAGAAAGCCAAGCAATTTATCTTTTTTTTTATTAAATTTAAAGTCGCTAGTTAGTGTTTTCTCTGTCAAATAATTCGTTTCCGTCTTCGGTCAATCTATAGAATCTGATTCTCTTGAAATCTGATTCGACTTCTTCAATGAGTCCTTCTCTTTTCAGGAGTTCTACTTCATACTTCACGGTTCCCCACTGCATGCCGATTTTATTTGAAATCTGATTTATATTCAATATACCGTAATCCGAATTTTTTAAAGCCCTCAAAATACTAATTCTCGTTGATCCACCGCCACTAATAAGTAGAATTATTTTTGGTCTTGCCACGTCCGCTCCCCACCATATTTTGTATAAATTGTATTTAATTTCAATACAATTTTATACTCATTTTATATAAATTTTGTTATTACAACTTTTACAAGTCTGCTGGGGTAGGAGAAGAGGCGTTTTAATAAGTGAGTTATATTGCTCTAATATTTTTTTATAAGCGGCTTATATTTTTTCTCAAAAATAAAAAAAGACAAATATAACAAAGTTATCTTGATAGTACATGAAAAAGAAGCATTGTGCGGTGTGCGGTGAAGTAGTTGGAAGAAGGACTGGTACTCATTTTGCCAAAAGACTCGTTCATAAGCGATGTGTAGGCATGGCAATCATAATTCAGAGGTGTAAAATTACAAGAAGCGATCTTCCCCTCACTTCTACGCTATGAGAACGTTGTAATATTATATTGTCCTTCCACACTATTCAAGCAGTCCTTTTGATAAATTTAAGTTCAAACAAAAGGCGTTAAGAAGTCCAATTCCTGATTTAAGAAGTTGATGTCTTCTTTAATAGTTCTTTACAGTTTTCGGTTAGTCTGTAGAATCTAGTCCTTTTATGATCTGTTTTGACCTCTTCTATGAGTCCTTCTCTTTTCAGGAGTTCTACTTCATACTTCACGGTTCCCCATTCCATGCCAATTTTATTTGAAATCTGATTTGTGTTAAGTAAACCGAATTCTGAATTGTTTAGGGCTCTAAGTATCTTTAATCGCGTCTCTCCGCCCCTACTTAGAAGAACAATTTTTGATCTGATGTGATCCACCGTATCTCCACCAAATTTTTATCCCTATTCAAAATAACTTATCGATTATTTTTATTTATAGATTTATTTTATAAATGATGAGTTTAGAACCATTTTAGATCCTTTTACAAAATTTTTAAGGTGACTTCGTCTACCTTCTTAGGGCTACGAATTTTTTTTAATTATTCATGTAAGGATAGATTAATCGATCTTCGATAAGATTGAATGAAAATTACAAGTTTTACACTTTTGCTTACATATATCTAAATGAATTTTGCAAAATTCTTCGCTTGACCTTATTATTTCGCATGTATCACAAATCTTGGAGATAGTATCTACTGGATCAAATCCGTCACTCATTATACTTTCTTCAATTTTATTAATAAGCCCCTTAACCTCAGCGTTTTTTGAAATTTCGCTCCAAAATGCATGTTTTCCACTCATATACTGACATATGGCCGGTTGTGTAACCCCTAATTTTTCAGATACTTCATTTTGCGACATGCCATATTTTTCAATGAGATCTCTTGCTATTGTTGCCCTTATGGTGGGCAACACTATCTTTATAACAAGTTCACAAGGAGGTCTCATACCATGCCCTCCAGAGTACCCTTAGGCGACATTTTCCTCATCTTTTTTGTATTTAATTTAACAACAAATTGTAGTAAAAAATAATAAACTATATGCGGTTAGTATGGTTTTGGTTAATATAAGGTTTTGTTTTTTTGAGGATAATTTTAGAATTCTTTTAGGTTTTTTACAAATAAAAATAGAGCATCAAATTCCCGGTATTTTTCTTAGGCTTCCGAGACCCTTGACTAAGGTAGGACCTGAACATTCTGGACATGGAGCATTCCGCAGTAATAGAGTACCTGCGGATAAACTAAATTCATGGCCGCATTTCTTACATTCAAATATCAATTTTCTTCCCACCTAATAACCGACTTATTAAACAATCAGTTTTAGTAAGTTTAAATAAGATTTTAGAACGTATATAGGTTTAGTTTATCAAGGATGAGTTTTGGAAGTATTTCATATTCTTTTCTAATTAATTTTGAATTGTTTCGGGTTAGTAATGTCGGATATCTAACTTTAAAAAACAAATAGTGATTTTTTCCGGTTTAAATGGCTTAATTTTTTTTTATTTTCTAAAAAAATTGATAACAGAGTTATAAATGAAATAATAAAGTTATAGGAAAGCTTATAAATTAGAATCTCCATAATTTTTTTAAAGAGGGATTAAATTGCCAAGTTCTTCCGGCGAACCTTTAGAGATAAGAAAGTTGTTTAAATCCGCAGGCGAACACCCTGAAAAACCAAACAAAGAGAATTTCTGTTCAGTATATCTCATAACAGGAGAAATTATACACGGGCGTATTGACAGTGACAGTGAGTATCCTTACATTCATGTAATAACCCCGGAGAAGATTTATTTTGTACATGACAATTCCATTATAAAAATTGAGATGCCAACAGACGAGCATCTAGATGAATATAAAAAGGAAATTGAGGACATGGATAAAGCACGAAATGAATCTCAAAGTACCAAAGATGGACCGGAGAAAAAGGTAAAAGAACCTCTTCGGCCGGAACTCATGTTTGAATAATAATTTTTTAAATCAATCTGATATTTTTTTGAATAATTCCCTTCCGATTTCCGTCAGCGTATAAAATTTGGTTCTATGGTGGGATTCGACTTCTTCAATGAGTCCTTCTCTTTTCAGGAGTTCTACTTCATACTTCACGGTTCCCCATTCCATGCCGATTTTATTTGAAATCTGATTTGTGTTAAGTAAGCCGAATTCTGAATTGTTTAGGGCCCTAAGTATTTTAGCCCTTGTCTCTCCGCCTCTGCTGACGAGGAGAATTACCTTAGGTCTGAGCGGATCCATAACATTTTTCCCCCTAATACGATTGTTGCAGTAATTTTACAACAATTCGTAATAATCTCATTATAATTTATCGATTAATTTCTATTTATAGGTTTATTTTATAAAAGATGAATTATAAACGGTTTTTAATCGATTTTAAAACCTTTTTATATTATTTTTAGTATAATTTTCTTAAATTCTTACATTATGAAAAACAAAAAAATTTTTAAAAAAAAGTTTTAGTTAGTGTTTGCTCTGTCAAATAATTCGTTTCCGTCTTCGGTCAACCTATAGAATTTAGTTCTTTTTAGGTCTGATTCTATCTCT
>CAYFZR010000005.1:0-47432 GCA_964347835.1 uncultured archaeon | reverse complement strand
AAGTACAATAAAGATAATAGATAAATTGGTGGAATTAGGATATCTAAAAAGTTGAACGAATCGAATAATTTGGTAATGGCTTCATCCAGGCTTTTAATCAGCAATAACGAGAATATAGTTTTTGCTTTTATTTCAAAAAATCCTCTATTTCGTTAGCCTCATGATCTAATCCTTCTGCCAAAAACATATATAATTACATGGATTTCAAAATATCTCGAGGTATAAATGAAAAAATTCAAAAAATATATTCTGATTCTATGTATATTAATCGCAATAGCAATACGCATGTCCACAATTTCAATAAACAGTCTTATAGGAGCTGACTCTGGATTTTTCTATGAAATGGCATTGTCATACAAAGAATACGGCGCAATTCCTTATTTTTTTACCTATCCTCCTTTTTTATCTATATTGTTGGCAAACCTCTCATATTTTTTTCCCATGTTTACCTTAGCACGCTTTTGGCCCGTTTTAATGGCGGTAGCGATAGTAACCGTAACTTATTACTTAACAGAAAAAATACACGACGAGGATACAGCATTGATTTCTGCTCTTTTTGTGGGAATATTTCCATTTTTCGTATTTAGAACTACCTTGGGATTATTTGACAACGACTCTCTAACACTTCTCTTAGCAATTATAAATCTACTTGCTTACGTCAATTTTAGCACAAAAAAGAATGATTTTCCATGGATTTTGGTCGGAATACTTTCTGCGATATCTTTGGTTTATACCTGGCGCGGAGCTTTCATCTATATTTCAATATTTGCCATATTCTCGTTTTACTATGAAATAAACAAAGATAGGTTGTTTTATGTCTTTTGCGTATCCACGGTTTTCATCATCCTATCTTATGCCACCCAATATAAATACGTGAACTATAGTTTATTGAGCGGAACATTGGCAATTTCATTAGGGCTAGGAAAATACGTTTTGGTTAGCTATCCAAAGTATGAAAAGGCAGCATACCTTACCGGAATGTTATTACTCTCGTTCATGTTTCTTCTTTTTTCAAGAACAGGAGTATCAGCATGGGAAGCAACAACTGTTAAAATCGTCGAGTTAAGTCCCATGGGAATAGAACGAGCATGGGAAAGATTGTCTCTTTTTATTTTACTGTTTCCTGTTGGCTTTATCCAATCCCTAAGAAATGAAAAATACGCCCTTCCAGCTTGGTCGATTTTTTTCTTTTTCGCTCTTTCGTACGTCAGAGGATTGATTTTTTCTTTGGTACCCATAGCAATCCTCTCAGCTTACTCAATTACATCTACTCTTAAAAACATTAATTATCGAGGTATAGCCGCAGTATGCATTGCATTAATGGTACTGTTTTTAACATATCCTATCGTTAGCACTTCTATGATGCTGTATATGGATTCTTTATCAGATGCGATGAAATTTCTCAGGGAAAACACTGAAGAAGATTCAGTGGTACTTGCAAACTGGGATTATGGACAGACAATTTCTGGAATTGGTCAGAGAAAAAGTGTTGTCGCTCATAGTGGAAAACTCGCACAGGATATAGCAGAAATTCTTTTTAGCCCTTACACAAACTCTTCAAAATCAAAGCTTGAAAATCTTGGAACAGATTATGTGATGGTTGATTCTGCTCTTGCTGTAGGGAAATATAGGGGCTATGAATATATTAACGAAACAGAAATATTTTTTTATGAGTATTTCACTAGTGGAGGACGAGAAGATTCTATTTTTTATGGAAAAAACGAAATTTCTTTTAATACAAGAACAAATAAAGCATATTTGCATGTAAACAATAGAAAAATAGGAGTTTCAGACGTAATAGTCAAAACTCGTAAAGGGAACAAAATTCATTCTTACGAAGGTGGTTACAGGGGCGCAGTCTTTGTTTCAAAAGATTTGGCCATGTTAATTTCCCCTTCTGCTAAAAATACATTATACGCACGATTATTCTTCTATGAGAGAGAAAAAGACTTTAAGAAGGTTTTTGATAACGATTTCTACAAGATATTTTCTTTTAACAACACAAAACCTAGAATAACGGATATAAAAACCGATAGAATAAAATATTCTCAAGAAGACCTCATAAACGCATATATAAGTACAAAAGAATGGAATGATAGCAGTTCATTGAATATAATTGATTATAATACTGAAGAGATTGTTAAGACTCTTAATTCAAAAGGAAATTTTCAATTTAGATTGCCTAAGGGAAGATATTGGCTAGAAGGTGTTTTAGAGAAAGATGGAGAATTAATTGATAGGAAAAGAAGTTGGCAGATCGTGGTACATTAAGGGGATAAGAGATGAAGAAGTTAGACATATTCGATTATGCTGCTTTAATCCTAATTTTTTGTATATCTCTTTTGATATTTTTTAAATGGAAATTTCCAACTTTTGTAGATATTTATTATCACCTAAGTGTGATGCGCGGATTTGACATGGCAGGCGGTATCGTGTTACACGATTTCTGGGAATTTGCCCCTGTAGGGAGGGCCCATATCAATCCTCCTTTTTTAAACTTAATTATGCTCATACTCTATAAATTAGGCTTAGATGTATTAACAATTGGCAAAATCTTTAGTTTTTCTATGTTTCCTCTTTCCTTGATAACTGTTTGGTTTTATATGAGAGAAATTTTTGATATCAAAATCGCGTTTTACAGTGTTCTATTGTTAACTGTTCCTTTTCAATGGTTTTGGAGTCAAACAGCAACAGTCGCAGGTGCTTTAGTATTGGTACTTGCTCCATTGATATTTTATTTCATAGAGGTAGAGAAAAAGATAACAAGTATCCTCTTGATGATCTTTTGTTTATACTCTCATTTAGCTTGGCCACACGCCATCGCTTTAGCCTTGTTAATTTATGGATTTTTTCTTAAAGAGAAAATAGGTATTATCCTCACAACACTTGGAGTTTCATATCTATTTTATCTTCCTTGGGGATTGCACGTTTATAAAAATCTAGAAACCGTATATTTCGGCCAAGCTCAATTTTACTACATCGAATTGAATTTAATACCTCTAATTCTCGCTTTATTTGGAATAGCTATATGTCTCAAAAAGAGAGGAGAATATTATCTCTTACCCTCATTATTATTTGGAATGTTGCCTTTGCTTATCAAACATCCCCAAACAGCCTTTTGGCATACAATTTTACCTATATCTATGCTTGGTGGCGTATGTGTCGCAATTTTACATAATGAGATCATTAAAAAGATTGGCAAGAATATGTACTATGAAACTTTGGTCATTTTTCTCATTTTATTAACTTTTAACCTTGGAAACCCTGTAATATTCACTTCCACCTTTAGTGGGGAAATAAACCTAACAATAGAAGATACAACTATATTAAAGGTCATAGATTACCAACCGAATGAAAAGATGCAAATTGGATACATTACGAATAAGTACAAGGAAATTGGGAGCGAGGATACCATAAAACTAGTTGAACTAGTAGAGGCCAATACTAAAGAGAATGACATAATTTTCACAAACGAAGGCGTATACGGTAGTTTTATAACATCTTTTACCGGTAGAGGTCAAACAGGAGGTATGGTTTACTTATTTTTGCCAAAAGGAAGAGTAGACTATTCTTTAATGAGTCTCGTCGTATTGGTCCGCTGGGAAAAAGAAGATTTTATCCAGATATTCAAAAAACTTGAGCCGGATAAAAAAGTGCCTTCTTTAAGTTTTATAGATAAAATAGGCGAAATAACTGTATACAAAGTTGTGGACGGGAAAAATGTAAGCATGAATATACCAAAGCCAGTGATATCTGGTAATCTTGCTTTTCTTTTAGTTTTTATTGGACTTATATTAATTTTTATCGATCTTAGATTTCTTTCTTCTTAAAATGGTTTTAATTTGTTCTAATAAATATCTACGGAAATCTTTAAGTTTGAGTAATCTTATTTCTGCTACATGAATGTCAAAGATATAGCCAAAATATTGCTGTTAGCTCTTTTAATAGGCACTATTTACTTTACGCTCATACCTAAAGCAGAAAGTTACAATGTAGAATTAATGATAGCGCCTTACGAAGAACATTCGGAGTTGCCCCCTAATCTAGGGACAATAAGAAATATAACTCAAATAGACGGGAGTTTTTACTTAGATTTTACAACAGAAAATCCTAATTTCTATGATTTACTAAGAAAGATAGGGTATATTAAATTTGCTTTTGTATCGAGCCAAGGAGATCCTACCAAAGATATAAGGGATACTATTAAAAACGCTAATGAAGTCTATGTCCTGTATGAAAGGTCTCAGGATGATTATGCCGACCAGAGGGTTGTTCAGTCAGTTATAGAGATTTCACATGGAATAGGATTCGTTCATAAAGAAGATGTAGTTACTGCTAAAGAATATGGCCTGCTCTATAAGACTCTGTACCATTTACGTTACATAGGAAGAGGAGAAAAACCAGTTATTTTGATTAAAGATCCTAAAAAGGTCAATAAAAATGTTATTAATGTAAAAAAAGGAAGATTAATCGAAATTAATGCAACGAATCCAGATGATTTGTTTGAAATTACAATGAATTTGAAGCGAATAATCGCCTCGGTGATAGGATGAGGATATGTATGGTTGGTATGTTTCCCCCTCAAATAGGGGGAGTATCAACATATAATTTTAATCTAACCAAGGAATTAAAGAGAAATGGACATTACGTAGAGATAATCTCATACGAGGAGAATCCTGAATTCAGTTCACATAAGGCTTACCACATAAATATACCCGTTCTTAGAGGAATTACGTTCTTCATTTCTGCTCTAATTATTTTCTTGATTTTGAACAGGAGAAATAGATTTGATTTAATTCATGGACATTATTTGATACCAGCAGGGTTAGTGGCTGTGGCTTTAAAAAGTTTGACAGGAATAAAGGCAGTTGTTATGAGTTATGGTACAGATATTCTCGTTCTGGGAAAAAAATGGTATCTAAGACCTATTTTAATATGGATAATGAAATCTAGTGATTTAGTAATTGCTCTAAGCAAAAAGCTGAAGGAAGAGTCCATAAAGATGGGAATAGAAGATTCAAAGATTAGATTGGCTCCTATAGCGATTGATGAGGAGATATTTGATCCAAATATTGAAGCAAACATAAAAAAGGACTTTGATATAAAGGGAGAGATGATATTGTTTGTTGGAGCTTTAGTAGAACAAAAAGGTCTTGAATACCTCATTGAAGCATGCAAAATTTTAAAAGGTGATATAGAGTTTACTTTGGTCGTAGTAGGCGATGGTCCTTTAAAAAAAGAGATGGAGAAGAGATCTAAAGGTCTAAATATCATATTTACCGGCTTTAGGAGAGACGTAAATAGATTTATGAAGGATGCTGATATTTTGGTCTTACCCTCTATTTCAGAAGGTCTTGGTTTCGTGGTTTTAGAGTCAATGGCAGTTGGCACTCCTGTTTTAGCCACGAAAGTGGGGGGGATACCCGAACTCATTGAAAATGGGAAAAATGGCCTGCTTGTAGAACCTAGAGATCCTATTGCTCTAGCAGATGGAATTAAAAAGTTACTAAAGGAAAATGAACTCCGTGAACAAATCATAAAAAACGGTTTTTCAAAAATAAGCAGAGAAGATGTTTCTTCCATATATGGAGGTATCTAACTGAAGAAGAATTTGGTCTTATTAGTCTTATTTACGAGTATAATTCGAGTTATACCTAATCTAAATGGTATGACTGGACTAGATACTTATTTACATCTTACCATATGCGATCTAGTATTCAAGGGATTATTTACTCAGAGAGACCTTCTTAGCATCTTTGGATTGAAGGCATACGGTTATCCCATAGGTTTTCATTCTCTCTTGTCTTCTCTTTCTTTTCTCTCTAATATATCTTTAAATACGTTGTTTGTAATAATACCATCTGTTCTCTCTTCTATTATAGTAATTACATTTTTTTTCTTCTCTAAATCATTTAATTTAACGGATAACGAGGCTTTTCTTTCTACTCTTCTTTTCATTACCGCACCCTCATTTGTTCAGAGGAGTTCTTACTCCATACCAGAAATAGTTGGTATTTTGTTCTTTTTGCTCTCATTATCGTTTCTTTTAAGATGGAATGAAAATAGAGATATTAAGATGTCTTTTTTATTTCTTTTAGTCTTTTTCTCTTATGCTTTAACCCATAGAGGGATATTATTTCTTTTAATTGTGATATTTATATTTTTCTTAGTCTATTTTAGAAAAGAAGTAAAGAAATATTCTATTTTTATTTTTATTGCTTTATTGACATTTCTTTTGACTCGCATACCTTTTGATTTGATACAGAGGATCCCGTGGGAACCCGTTACTGCGAAAGGATTTATATTATCTTTGGGCCCTATTCTATTTTTCCTCGGAATTTTAGGAATCTTTAACGCAGTCGAAAGAAGAGAAAAAAGGGATATATTTCTTTTATCTTGGATAATTGTATTTGGGTTGATAGGCACGATGAGTTTTAGATTCAGAGATCCATATCTTGCCATACCCTTCTCTTTGATAGTTAATCCAATTAGAAAAGATTACCTAAAAATACTGATACCTATAGTAATAATCGTAGGAGCGTTACAATCTTTTTACGTCGTAGAAAATGGCTTATACCGTTTAGATGAGTCCACAAAATATAGTTTATCATTCTTGGAAGATAATAGTAACCAAAACTCTGTTGTATTAACATGGAGGATAGAAGGATACTGGATAAATGGATTGGCAAATAGGAGAGATATAATAATATGGAATAAGTTTTATCAGGGTTTTTTTAATAAACCACCATCTTATACAGAATCTTTGGAAAAGTATAACGATGTCGAGACAATATTTAGAACAATCAACTCAACGAGGTCATTTGAACTTATGGAGAAGTATAACGTATCTTACATATATTTTTCTAGAAATATGCTTAAGATGGATACCTTAGAATACGGGTTGATAGAATATATAGATAAAGATAAAAGATTTTCCGAAATATATGCAAATCCTAAGGCTAGGATTTATAAGGTGGATTTGAATGAGGCCTGAAATTATATTTTTTGCTCTTCAAACACTCTATATTTTGTTTGCATTAATTGGTTTCGCGAATCCGAAGACTAGATATCTGCTCGAGACAGGCTTTCCAGGCTTTCCGTATAAGGCCATCTTTTTTCTGTTCTTAGGAACAATATTTTTTTATATTGGATCCTTTCTTGCAAATAAGAAAGGAATGATTTACGAATGGAAAAAATTAATCAAAGTTTCATTTCTTTTATTTTTATTTTCGACGGCGTTTTTACTTATTAGGTTAGTATTAGATTTCAACGCGTTAACATGTTTCATACTGTCTTTGGGCATATTGATCTCTGCTTTTTCTTTTTTGGAGATCTTGCCAAAATACCCATATGAGACATGCTTTGCTTTCTCTATAACAGGTATTGGTTTGTTGCTTTTGAATTTCTTCTATATCGGTGACATTCCTTTGTTTAACTCATATCTAAAAGAATATACCCAAAATCTAATATGGGGTCTTGGTTTCATATTCAGCCTATTTGGAGGTATATATTGTTTGAGACTATCGAGGAGCAAATCACAAAGGACGTTAAGTTATGTTTTAAGCGCTTCTATACTTATTTTGCTAGCATTATCAGCATACCGTTCACAGTTCCTCATATTTGTCTTTGCGATTTTTTTTGTGTTAGATAGGAGACCATATCTGAAAATGTTGTTCTTGACATTGTTCTCCGTGGCTGTTTTTTTATCTCTTACCAAATTGATGACTGATTTGGATCTATCTATGGTGGAAATAATATATTATAGATTGGGCTTTTCTTTGAGCGTCTTGGAAAATATCGTAAATTTAGGCATGTTTGGTATAACACATGGAAAACTTTGGATCTTAAAAGAACCGAGAGTCTTTCTAGGAGAAATAGCACTTGGTTATAGCCATAATACCACAGCGACAATCCTCGGCACCTTGTGGTTAGACGGTGGTTTAATAGAATCTTTTGCATTTATAATTATAATTGCTTTCGTTTGTAGAATTTTGTACGAACTCAAAGAAATTGATTTATTTCATCCGTTGTATGCAATCTCATTATCTCAAGTTCTTATATGGATAGAGATAGGACCTGACCTTTACTCAATAATTCCAATATTTCTTTCAACCATATCGATTAAATGGTGGAAAAAATGATAAATCCTGTGGTATCTTTCTTAATCACGCTGATTCTAACACCAGTATGGATAAAATATGCAAAAAATGTCGGATTAATAGGAATAGACTTACATAAAGAGGATAAAACAGAAGTAGCTGAGATAGGTGGAATTATAGTCTTAATGGGGGTATTTTCGGGTTTTTTTCTCGATTTCAGTTATGAATTACTCCCAATCGCCTTATATTTAATTTTAGTATCCCTTATCGGACTCATGGACGATCTCTTAGGATTTGGCAAGTTAGAAAAAATTATTTTCCCGGGCTTGCCAGCCTTATTCCTAGGTTTAAAAGATCCTGTTTTATTACCTTTCTTGTTTATTGCGTCTTCTATAGTTTTGAACTGGACCAATATGCTAGCAGGCCTAAATGGTCTGGAAACTGGATCAGGGCTTTTGTTATTAACATCTTTCTCCATTATATCTTTTCTGACTAACAATTCAAGCGCCTTTCTGTTATCTTCCTGTATGGTAGCATCTCTTCTGGCATTTTTATACTACAATAGATTTCCAAGCAAGGTTTTTCCCGGCGATTGCGGGACTATGCTTATAGGGGGTGTTTTTTTATCGGCAGTATTTTTAACAAAACTCATAATTCCTGCTTTTATAATGCTTTTTCCGTACCTGATAGACTCTTCGTTGAAGTTTTTTTCAGCTGGTATAATGAAAAGGGAGGAGAAAAAACCAAGTAAAATAGAAGAGGGATTGTTATACTCAGCAGGCGATTACAAATCTCTAATAAGGGTAATTCTTATGGCAAGACCAATGAGTGAAAAGAAGGTGGTTTATTGTATATGGATAATACAGGCAGTATTTTGTCTTTTAGGAATTCTATTCTTCTTATTGCTTTATTAGCAATATCAATATCAATATTCTCCCTAATTCAGATCTATCCCAGTGGCTATGATAGTTTCTATCATATGGCGATAAGCAAGGAATTTTCAGAAGGAAATTTAATGGAATACGATTATAGAAGTGCAGCACCACAAGGGAGACCTCATTTGTATCCTCCAGCGTTCCATATATTATCTGCTGATTTAATATTGCTTTCTAATTTAGATATAATTACTATTTTTAGAGTATTGCCTCTAATATTTCTTATTTCATCGGCATTGGCTTTTTGGATATTTGTAAAAAAAATGTATGATGAAAAGATGGCCTCTTATGCAACCGTATTATTTTTACTTTCTCCTACCTATTTTGTAAGAGGATTAACACCAACTCCCGAGAGTTTAGGCATAGTGTTAGTTTCTATAATTCTGTTTCTGTCTCTCAGGAACTCTCTCATTTTGACAACACTAATTTTAGGATTTTTAGGCATTTTAAGTACGTTTTCATTTATAGTAGGAGTAATATGCGTGATAATATTTGCGAAAAGAAGAGTACTTATAATAATCGGCGCTCTATTGTTATCCGCTCCTTTCTGGTATGTTTTACTTCTTTACTATTTGAAGGGTTTCGGTATACACCAATTCTTATCTTACACCAATCTAATATATTATCCAAAAAGGTTAGGTTATGTACAGACAATCTTATCATTTTTTAGCCTTTCTTTTGATTCTGTAACCCTTTTTGCATCGGTAATTTTCATATTATCACAGAGCCACCACCTCTTTATAGTTACGTCTGATAGATTCGTTACCTTCTTAGCAATTCCTATAAGTTTGCTCGCTGGTAGAAAGATTGCTGGAATAGAAAATTTGTATAGGCTTAAAATAAAAAATGAGATAATCGAGATTAGAAAAGAAACCATTATTTTACCTTTGTTTTTGATCGTGCTATTACAAGCAATATTTTTTTTAAATAATACCGATGTCTTGATTTCAAATCACGAATTAGATTCATACGAATACCTTTCAGTTATATCAAAAGATTCTGTAGTTCTCTCTGAGTGGCAAGTCGCCCCAAAGATACTTTTTTTCTCTCCTCAAAGAAGTGTAAAGGGTGCCTTTGGATACAGTATAGTTGACTTGGAGGAAAGAAACAGAGATGTTAAAAAGATGTTAAAGGGAAATCAAAGCCTTTTGAGAGAATATCATGTAAATAGCATATATGTCTCAAATAAAGAGATAGAAGAAGGATTCGATGAGAATCTTTTCGGCAGTACAATCTCAAAAGTATATTTTACTAAAGATATCTCCATATACAACTATTTTCCAGTTAAGATAAGGATTTCGAGTTGGCCTAATGCAAAAAAAGGCGCATTTACCATATTTTATGACGACGTATCTCCCTATTATAGTCTTGACTGCCTTGATTACTTTCTTTCCACTGTAAACGAAAAAGGGGGAAAAGTTGATCTCTTCGTAATACCCAATCATATGAATAAATATAAGATTACAAATGCAAGTCCAGAATGGAAAGAATACATAAAAAGAGCTTCAATTAAAAATGAATTAGGCCTCCATGGATTTTATCATAATGGGGAAGATTGCGACTGTTATTGGGAAAAAGATTATGAAGAACAAAAAGAGAATATAATGGAAGGAATAAGATTATTTGATTCGACTTTTAATACAATACCACAAGGATTTCGTCCTCCTGGATGGAAGTACAACGACGATACTGTATCAGTTTTGAGAGATCTCAATTTTGCCTATTCCGCTACGACTTGGTACTATGGAAAAAATAATAGTTCTACGAATAAAATTTTTCCATTCTGGCGTGAAAATCTTTTAGAGATTCCATCAACAACAGGAGATTATTTATGGGAATATAAAATGGATGAGAAAAGTGCGTTAGAGAGATTTGAAGAAGTATCCGCTAAGGGGGGATTATACAGTCTTGAAGTGCACATTCAATTTTCTTGCGATGAAGGGGGTTTACTTTTGCTATCTAATCTATTGGATAATGCAAGAAAGAGGGATATGTGGATAACATTACCGAAAGACATCGCTGAATTTTATAATCTTAGGAAGAATGTCTTTATCGATTACGATATTGTGGGAGACATCGTTACAATAGAAATCAAGAACAACAACGATAGGGATGTACAGGGATTAACTTTATTGATAGGCAACGAAACGATAGTATTCGATCTTAAACCCAAGGAAAAAATAAAATACATGTTAAAACTCAGATAGAGAACTCTGTTCCTTTTTAGGCTTTCTCTTCTTTTTTTCCTCAATTTTCTCAACATAATCGCCAATAAGGAAATTAACTTCTTCTTCGTCGAATTCAAAAAATCTTATTAAATCTTGAGGATTTTTATGATTTTTTAGAATGATTCTTAAATACGGTATTTCCATTGAAGCCATTTTTGAAGACTTATGGGTTTTTGATCCAATTTTCATGGCTATTTTTTTTGTCATCTCTCTTTCTTTTTTAGTTCTTGAGAGAGTATAAAATATGCTTGGCGGTTTGTAACGGGTGAATTTTTTATATGGAGATTCCTTTGCTATGGAAATCCCGCAAGAGATTAGATCACTTATGTAACCAAGAAAACCCCAATATTGTCTCCTCATTATCCTTCCCATGAATACATCGCCTCTTGATATGTATTCATATGCCTCTCTTATCTCCTTTGTTTTTTCATATTCTTCTGGAATATTATGGGAGATCCATTCAATCAATGTTCTTGGGTCTTCTGTAGAGTTCCAAATTGCTTTTCTAGCGGTGTCTATTCTCCTAGATTTAAATATCTTGCTTAATGTAGTGAATACGGATTCTTCTTTATCTCTCATGCTTAATATTTCCAAGTCCAAGTTGGTAATCTCTTTTTTTCCTTGCGAAATAGACTGAAGATCATTTATTGCCGATCGCAAATCTCCTTCGTTCATCTTGGCGATTATCTCTAATGTTTTCTTTTCAAATTCTATCTCCTGATCTTTGCATATCTTTTCCATGATTTTTATCATTGTGGAGACATGAATCTTTTTAAACTCTACAGATTTACAGTATCTTTTCAGAGTCTTGAGTTGAGGTACGTAAGGATTGTTTGCGATGAGTACTATTGGGTTTCTCGTATCTTTTATGATTTCGATTATTCCTCTTACTCCTCCTCTGTCTTCTCTTCCGGTGATGCCGTCGATCTCATCCAGTAAAATTAATCTACTCTCTTCCTTATCTAAAGTAGAGGTTTGAGATGCTGGACCGACTATTTCTTTTATAACCTTATATGATCTCTGATCTGACGCATTCATCTCCACAAAATCGTATCTCAAATCATTGGCAATTGCCTTGGCGACAGATGTTTTACCTGTCCCAGGGGGACCATAGAGCAATAAAGCCTTATATTTACCTTTTTTCCAAGAATCAATCCATTCTTCTATTTCCTTTATTGCCTTTGGGTTTCCTAGTACTTCACTTACTTTTTTCGGCCTGTAGATCTCACTCCAGAGCATGATCAACCACAAACTCACAGTAATCGTTACCCATGGCCACGCACTCAGTCTCCTTAAACCCCCCACATCTCATACCTAAAGTCTCGAAATAGGCAATTAAGTAGTGTCCAATCCAGAAGCAATAGGGAGTACCTAAATTTATCCTATCTTTAAATCCTGCGTCTAGATAACATTCATGAACACGATATTTAGCACGCTCTTTTGAAATGTCAACGATTTCAAGCCTTCCAAGACCGAGTCTTTCCATAATATAGACCAAATCTTTTGCTGCCGTTTCCTTGTCTTTTGCGCCAGAAAATTTTCCTGAAGCAATTCCAATTGTTCTTGCTGAAGATTTTAATATCTTCCCTGCTCCAACGCCTTTAAATTCCATTATTAATGCGAGTCCTAAGGCATGAATCAAATGCATCATTGACATATCGCCGATTTCTCTGATTTCGTTACCTTCGAGGAAATAGGTTAAATCTCTAATTAGAATATCTTGTATTCTCTCGGACACATCTTCCCAGTCAACTTCCGTTCTAATCTTTTCTTTTCTTTCATGCGTATAGATCACGAATTCGTCATATGGATCGCCCATAGCCTCGCACTTTACTTCTGAGAAGCCAACCACATCGACTTTTGTACTTTTTAGCGAGGATAAAAGGTATTCACCTATCCAAGCACAGTAAGGGAAGTCCAACATTAGATTAGAGTATAAACCAGTACTCAGATAAGAATCGTATACTCTATAAACTATCTTTTCTTCTGAATGATCTATTAATTCAAACTGACATATTCCAAGTCTTTCAGATATATCTGATAACTCTTTGGATATACCTTCTAAATCCTTCGCGGTAACACTCTCTCCTGCAGCGCCTCCTATTATGTGGGAAGATATCTTTAGGATATCTCCCACGTTCTTTCCCTTATAATCATGTATTAGAGACATGCCTAAGGTATGGATGAAGTGCATCGATGTTTTGTCTCCCATTTCCCTTATCTTTTCTCCTTTTATGTACATCTTAATTTGATTTTTTATGATGCTAAGTAGTTTATGTGAAAAAATATACCAATCCACGACATATGGTTTAGAAATGGGCATTAATTTTTCGTCGATATCGAGTAACGAATTTTGTTTCTCGGAATATGCTCTATTTAGAATTTCTAATAATTCATCCTCAGATTGTATTCCTATTATAAGTTCTTGGCCAATGTATGTAGTCGGTGCCTTTCTTACGTCGTATTTATCCGCAACCCATAGATGATCTGCCACATCTATTGAATAAAGTTCGAGGGGTATTTCCGAATCTTTTGCAATTCCTATCAATAAGGTCGCCAGAAACTCACAGTAAACGCAAGTTGGTGTAGTGAACATTATTGATTTTAAGGTATACATGTTATCCATGTTATCCATACTATCACTACTATCTCGTATAATTCTACTTTCTGGCGCCGGAGAAGGGATTTGAACCCCTGAGTTTCTTTCGAAACACTGGATCTCGAGTCCAGCGCCTTCCCGTGCTAGGCTACTCCGGCTTACATTATGTTTTAAATAACCCTCTAATATTAAACACACTTTATATATCAACCTTATTATAGATTAACTTGGTGAGGGTTATGAGAAGGATTTATATGGACCATGCAGGGACTACGCCTACACATCCAGATGTTGTTCAAGAGATGATCCCTTACTTTACAGAAAAATTCGGAAACGCTTCTACGTTATATTCTATTGGCAGAGAGGCAAGAGAAGCCTTGGAAACATCGAGAGAGAGAATTTCAAATTTAATTAAAGCAAAAAGAGAAGAAATATATTTCACGAGCGGGGGTACAGAATCAGATAATTGGGCAATAAAAGGTTTGGCTTTTTCGAGTAAAAATAAAGGTAAACATATTATCACATCTTCCATAGAACATCACGCTGTATTAGATCCATGCGAGTATCTTAAAAAAAGCGGTTTTGATGTAACCTTCTTGGAAGTGGATAAGTATGGGTTGGTAGATCCAAAAAAATTAGAAGATGCAATAAGGAAAGATACAATATTAGTTTCTATTATGCATGCTAATAACGAAATAGGCACCATAGAGCCTATTGAAGAACTGGCACGTATTACAAAAGATAATGGAGTATATTTCCATACGGATGCTGTTCAAACCGTAGGGAAGATAGAAGTAAATATAGAGAAACTGGACGTAGACATGCTTTCATTATCATCACATAAGATATACGGCCCAAAGGGAGTGGGCGCCCTTTATATCAGGAAAGGTACGAAAATAGATCCCCAAATGCATGGCGGGGGACAAGAGAGGGGAATGAGGTCTGGAACCGAAAATATTGCGGGAATAGTAGGTTTAGGAAAGGCATGCGAGATCGCACAGAAGAACTTAAAAAACGAGGAAAAAAGACTCACTAACCTAAGAGACAATCTTATAAGCAGCATATTCGATAGAATAGACAAGGTAATTCTAAACGGACATCCTAAACAGAGATTACCCCACAACCTTAACGTTAGTATTGAATACATAGAGGGCGAATCATTGATCTTGAGGTTGGATGAAGAAGGTATATCCGCCTCTACAGGCTCTGCATGCTCCTCTAGATCCTTAGAACCGAGCCACGTCCTTTTGGCAATAGGTTTAACTCCAGTACAAGCCCATGGCTCCTTAAGACTAACACTTGGTATGGATAACAAGAAAGAGGACGTAGACTATGTTTTAGATAGACTTCCCAAGATTGTAGGGGAGTTAAGAGAGATATCACCTCTTTACACAAGAAGGGAGTAAATTAGAAAGGGGTTCTACTGTAATTTATACTGTAATTGTTTTATTCTTCCTTATAACTACCACTCTAAACCCCCGTATAAAAAAGGAGAAGACAATAATTTAGCGTAGTGAACATAAAGTTAAAATCGAAGAAATAATCCTCGCCTCTGTTGCACTTCGCAAAACGTAAAACGTTAAATGAAACGGCGAATAAAGTGATAGATATGACAATATCCATTGATGAAATTAAGAGGAAAACTATACCCATATTAAAAAGGTATGGAGTTAAGAGAGCAGCCTTGTTTGGCTCTTATGTAAGGGGAGAAGTAAGAGAAAATAGCGATATTGATATACTGGTGGAGATTGAAAAGGACATCAGTTTACTTGATTTTGTAGGACTTAAACTTGAAATCGAAGAAGTATTAGGAAGAAAAATTGATTTAGTGGAATACTGCACGGTTAAACCACTCCTCAGGGAAAGAATACTCAGTGAGCAGGTGACAATCCTGTGAATAGAGATATCAGGGTTTATTTTGAGGATATCTTAGAAAGTATAGGGAAAATAGAAGAATACACGAATATCAATGAGAAAGATTTTTATGAAAATACGCAGGCTCAGGATGCAGTTTTGAGACGATTGGAAATTATAGGAGAGGCTGTAAAGAATATACCACAAGATTTCAGGGACAAGTATCCAGAAATACCGTGGAGGAAGATTGCTGGTATGAGGGATGTCCTTATCCATGAATATTTTGGGGTAAATTTAGAAAGAGTTTGGAAAGTTGCTAAGGATGACCTGCCTGAATTGAAAAAGAGGATATTTGAGATTAAGAAGAACTTAGAAACGTATTATGGTCAATAAAGTTTGTTGCGAATATGCTGCCCTGCATATCGAGCCACGCTAGAAGGGGGTATTATTTAATTTTATACTGACTTTATCCTATCTTACTTTATAACCTCCTCTCTACACCCCCATATATATAGAAACAGCTCTAATCTATCAGTGATAAGATAATTTTAGATAATATTGCGGATGGAACGAGCCACGTTCCATAGCCACGCTGCTTTTTATATATTCTTAAGTATGTTAATCATTCAGTGATACCATGAGAGTCGAGGAAGTGAGAAACGACATACCTCTTCTCAGCAGAGTTATTTACCTGGATAATGCAGCCACAACTCCCACTCCGGAGCCCGTAATTCATTCTATGCTAGAATATTTTAGAGAATACTCTGCAAACGTAGGTAGGGGAGCCCATCATCTTACAGAAGAGGCTACATTAAAATACGAAGATACTAGAGATAAAATCGCGAGATTTATAAATGCCAGCAGGGAAGAAATCGTTTTTACGAAGAATACAACAGAGGGTATTAATTTGGTGGCAAATGGTCTAAACTGGAAAGAGAAAGACGAAGTTATTACAACCGTAATAGAGCATCACTCTAACTTGTTACCGTGGCAGAGGTTATATAAAAAAAATAAGATTAAATTGAAGGTGGTAAACTCCAGAAAGGACGGCATGGTTGACGTAAACAAAATAGAAAAGGAGATCAATGAGAACACAAAATTAATAGCGATTACCCATGTATCAAATGTATTTGGCTCAATACAAGAAGTAGAAGAGATAGGCAAAATCTGCAGAGAGAAAGATATACTTTTTTTGATCGATGGAGCCCAATCTGTAGGGCATATGAGTGTTAACGTCAAAAATATCGGATGTGATTTTTATGCTATTTCTGGTCACAAAGGACTTTTAGGACCTCAGGGCACTGGAGCGCTGTACTGTAGAAAGGATAAATTAGAAGAACTGGAGCCGATGAACCTTGGAGGCGGAACAGTTCATTCAGTCTCTAACTATGACCATAAATTAGTAGAAATACCCCAAAGATTCGAACCAGGAACTCCAAACATACCCGGAGTAATCGGATTGGGAAGAGCGGTGGAATATATATCTGCTATAGGTTTGAATAAAATAGAGAAGAGAGAGAAAAAACTCAAAAATCAATTAACAGAAGGATTAGAAAGTATGGATAGAGTAGAGTTATATTATCCGAACGAAGAAAAAAGTAGGAGCGGTGTAATCTCATTTAATGTAAAGAATCTGAGCCCTCATGATGTCGCAATAATGCTCGATGAGGTTGAAAACATAATAGTCAGATCTGGACACCATTGCGCTATGCCAAGCATGGAGTTATTGGGAGTAGAAGGGACTGTGAGAGTCTCTTTTCATTACTTCAACACAGAAGAAGAAATAAATATTCTCCTAGATATAGTTAAGAAGATAGCAAGATCGTTTTCATGAGGTACCTGTATGCATAAGATGCATGAGATATATAAACTGATGCCGAATAAAGATTGTGGGTTTTGTGGAAATCCCACTTGCCGTACCACTTCTAGAAAGATTGCAACAGGCGATTTGGGTGTAGATGCTTGTGTTAATTTAAATTTACCTGAATATAAAGATAATAAAGATAAAATATTAAGGTTATTAGAAGAAGGAATAGAAATAGGCGCTAGCAGTACGGTAGTAATAAGCGAAGAGGGAATAGCATACATCCATCCTTGCGTTAGCGAGGCAGGAAAGGTTATGGTTGATGGCAGGTTAACCAGCGGTCCAGAAGGACTGGCAGATTTAAAGTATGGTTTTTTAGATCCCATGATGCTTTGTTACGCGCTCAGAATATACGATGTGTTCAAAGATGTAAAATGCTCACCAGATTTAGGAATAGCTCAGATAAGATATGACGGAAAAAACATACTGATTTTTCAAAACGGAAAAATAAAGATCAGAGAGGCTTTAGATAAAGATGACGTAATGAAAACCTTGAGACTAGTTGCAAGGGTGATTTGGGGCTCTATAATATGTTCGTGCTGTGGTAATACTAGTGTAGACTGTGCCTCTGGTGGATGTAGTGATTGTACGACTCAGATATGTCCTGTTTTAGCAGGAGGCCCTCCAGAGCCTTTGGAAAAGATAGAGGGAGAAAAAATAAGAGAAACTACAGGGTCTACCACATTTGTTAGGGTAGAAAATTTAGATGCCGGAAATATTTTTTTAGATGGAATTAAATTTGTGGATGAGATTTATGACATAGCCATTAAAAACATAGATACATTAATAGAGGGATTTAATGGAAAAGGAGGAAATATAAAATATTCTAAGGAAAAGGTAAAGGAATTATTTGATAAAGCAAACAAGAAGGCCATTGAATTCATTGTGGACACCCCGAGAAAACAAGATGCAACCATAGGTTTGTTATTGTCCGGGATAGCGTCTGATCTAGGAAGGATAGCAGAAAGCACCTTTAACCTTTGGGGATATAGAGATATAGATCTTCCTCCTGAATTTTTGAATTTTTTAAAAATGGCAAGAGAAATGGCATTTTATTCTTATATATCTTTTAAAAGAGCAGATTTAAATAAAGGGGAAGAAATAAGGGGAGAGTATACTGAAATAAGAAAAATTTATAGAATGCTGAAAAAATACGAGGGAAAGGATCTCGATAGAATTAGGATAGAAATCGATAGAATTGCCACAAACGCATTTTATATATCAAGATTGTTACCAAAACCATTACCTTTATGATGATTTCATCAATTGTAAAGAAAGAAGTGGTTGAATTATCCAGCCAGAAGAGATATCTGGTGATCTTCTTATTGCAATCTCTCGTTGCCTTGTTTATCGTCGTGATGTCGAGCTCTGGGCACGAATTAGCACAAGATTTCATGCCCCCAGGAATGGTCGAATTCGCTCCTTTAGGAGTTGTCGGCGATAGTGAACTTGTTAAAAGGCTCGAATTAATTAAAGAATTGGAAATAATAAGATTGGAATTTGAAAATGCCCGCGATTTATTCGACAGGGACTACATACCTGCCTTCGTAGTTTTTCCTGAAGATTTTCATGAAGAATTAAAAAACGGTCATACTTCTAAAATCATTTTTTTTATAGATGAGGGCGATCCTAAATCTGTTTTCATAAAAAGCGAAATAGAAAATTTAATTGATGATTACTCAAGAGAGGTTACCGAAGAGAGGATTGGAAGGAATAAACTTCAAAAAGATTATATTTTTAATCCTATTGTATTAGAAAGGATAGAATTAGGAAAATTGGAGAAGAAGACGGTTGAAGAAAAAAATACTTTGGGACAGTACATCCTCTTACTCGTTTTACTTCTCCCTATATTTACGTCTGCAAATCTCATTTCAGATAGCATAGTGGGAGAGAAGGAGAGAGGAACCATAGAAATCTTGTTGAGCTCTCCTACACCGAGATTTGAAATATTATTTGGTAAAATAATCTCCATATTAATATTGATGTCTATTCATATAGGAATGTGGATATTCTTTCTTGAATTACTCGGAGTTACGATATACAATCACATTATCTTATTTTTATTTTTACTGCTCACTGGAACATGGCTCATCGGCATAGGGGTTGTGATTTCTGCGTACTCGAACAGTATAAAGGAAGCAAGTTTGGTTTTCTCTTTTATCTACATGTTTCTCTTTTTCCTGTTTTTCGTTCCACTTCCTTTGGAATCCGCCGGTATAATGAGTGGTGTGATGAGATTCTCGCCTTTAGCCTCTATAATAACTATTGCCAGCCAAAAAGAGTTTGTCTGGGGAAGTTTGAGCGCCAGCGTACCCATGCTTTTTGCTCTGATATTTATAACTTTCTCAATAGGAAAGAAGATGATGGATAGCGAATGTTTGCTTTTAGGCTTCAATACTCAAGATTTTATCTTGGAAAATATGATAATTTTCGAGAAAAATTTTGATAGTTTCGTTGCTGAAAAGATATCAAGGGCCTTTTTGGCTTGTTTTCTTGTATCAAGCCTGGTTGTTATTCCGACAATATTGATAGAATTACTTCCCGTTGTTTTAATGATTGTTATGTTTAGGTGGCACGGCATAATGCTGGCCATCCTTTCCTTAACTTTCATAGAGGAGTTTATGAAACCAGTTGGATTATATTCCCTTAGTTATAGGGGAAAATTAACCATTAAAAAGAGTTTTTTATTTGGAGCGGCATCAGGATTTGGCTTTGCATTGATGGAGACCTTTTTATTGACTTTTGCCTCTTATCTTAGAGGTTGGCCTGTATCTGAAGTGTTTTTCTACCATCTTCAAGTTATGCCAATTCACATAATTACCACTCTTATTCTCGGAGGATTCATCGCCGTTTCTGAAAGATTTCCTAAAACTTTTTACTCAAAGAGATTCTGGATAGGTTTAGCACTCACTACGATAATACATTCGTTATACAATGCTAAAGTGGTGGGATTAATTTGAAACTACTTGTTATCGCCAAAAAAGAGATAAAAGAAATATTGGGAGATAAAAGATATTTAGTTGCTTTTCTTTTACAGTGTTTAGTAGCGGTAGCCGTTACATCTATGGCTCAGGTTTATAGTTTTGTTGCCACGCCCATAGTGGAGGAGACACCTGCATTACCAAAAGACTTCATTCCAGTAGCATTGGTACAGGAAGACAAACTCTCTAAGTTAGAGGACGAATTGAGAAGATTCAAAGAAATTGATCTATATCTATTTTCAAATAAAGAAGATGCATTAGATTCTTTGAAATCGAAAAAGGTAAGTTCAGTTATTATTGTTCCAGCTGGTTATGAAGACAATCTTAAAAGAGGAAATAGTGGTGAAATTATTATCTATACTGACGAAACGAATTTCAAGTCTACAATCGCTTATAACATCATCCGAAGCGCCTATCTGAACATATTAAGGGAAGAACAAGAAAAAAGAGCTGAATTATCGAATATCGATTTAAAATTTTTGTTCGCTCCAATAGAGACCGAAGTGGTAACTAAAGCAACTCCTAAGAAAAATATACATTCTAAAGCATATATAGTCGTCTTGGCTGGCTTTTTAATACCATTTATCTTCTTTTTCCCATTGTTTGTTTCTGCGAGTTTGATTTCGGATACAATCGCTGGCGAAAAAGAGAGAGGAACCTTTGAATTATTATTGTCCGTTCCCTTAAAACCCAGAGACATATTACTTGGAAAGACAATCAGCATTCTTTCACTTATGCTTCTTCAGACCCTGATCTGGTTATCATTGTTGGAGGTGCAGGGTGTAACGATCCATCATAAGTTACTCGTCTTGCTTGTGATAATGCTTACTGGTCTTTCTTTGGTTGGTATAGGGGTAATTATATCAGGGATATCAAAAACCAATAAGGAAGCAAATCTTTTGCTTTCGTTCGCATTTATGATATTGTTTTTCATATTTTTCTTTCCCTTACCCTTAGAATCTGGATGGTCTAAGTACATATTAAGTATAACTCCTGTGGCAACAATCGTAAAGATTGGAACCAGTGAGAATATATTTTATTCTGCAATTCTTCCTAACGTACTATTTCTGTCCTTAGTCTCTTTATTGATAATATATTTTGGAAATAGGGTTTTTTCCGAGATGTATTAAATGTCAAATTATGATTTAAATCTCAATATCGCCTGAATTTATGGCGATTGCAAGGACATTTTCTAGTTCAAGTTGGGCGAACTCTTCTATATCTAGATCAGGAATTATTCTCCCATGTAAATCTTCGAAAAGCTTTAGAATGATGTCACCCTCGTAGTTTATTCCGAGTATCCAAGTTCTTGAATCAGGTCCTTTTCGCATGGGACTGGATTTATATGTTAGTACCTTTGTGAGGGTGGCATTCAGGGCAGAATAATTTTCTACGATAACCATATTATTGGGGTCGTCGAAAAATACTTTGCATTCCACGTGGTCGAGCATCATCTTTCCTATCTCTCTCATACACATCACCTTGGTGGGATTATGATAATTGGCTTTACATTAGATGATCTTAAACTGTTGTGCGAAGTTATAGATAAGAGTTATCCCATAGAGGCTTGTGGAGTAATCATTGGGATCAAGAATGATGTTTGGATCACAAAGGAGGTAGTACCTACACGAAACGAACTGAAATCTAGCATAAGATTTAAGATACCCGCAGAAGATTTCTATAATGCAGATAAAAAGGCTGAGAGGCTAGGTTTCGAAATAATAGGAATTTTTCACTCGCATATTGATCAAAAGCCCTATCTATCAAAGTTTGATGTTGAATACACTAAGTGGACGCCAGAACAGGTTTGGGTAGTTATCGGCTATCATAAGAATGAGAAAAAAGCGGAGATGAAGGCTTTTTTCAAAGAAAAAGAAATAAAAATAAAAATAGGAGAGGAGACTTTTAGCGAAGTTTTTTTTCAGTGTTTAGAGTGAGTTGCCTTCTATCCAATTAACGCCGTACTGGGAACTCAATGCTTATCGAGTGAAGAGGTGCTCGTAGATATCTTCTGCAACAAACTCGTAGGGATATCCGTATGTAGCTTTCTCCTGCTCTGTGAGAGGTCTTACTTTTGCCCAAGGCGATCCAATTTTTCCACCCCATATTGAAAGCGCCCTAGCACTGATGTCAGTTCCTTCTCTATCTGAGCCCGCAATTACGATTACATCAGTTCCTGTCCCGAATGCATTATCTACTCGATTTATAACTCCCTTCTCCCAGCCTGGATTATAGTTAGAAACCTGTATATCCATTTTGCCAATAATTTCGTTTGTTATCTTGTTTGCTACTGGCCCACCAACCAAAATTAGGTTGTAGTTTTGCTTATCCTCTTGGGTAACTTCCTCATCCGTTATAACAGGTACGCTTGTTTTTGCTATACCTTCTATGTAAGGCTTCAGTAACTGTGTGCTCTCAAAATCTTTCGCAGGAGCATTTTTTCCATAAACTATCTTTACTTTATCGTAAGCGAAGAATCTTATCGAAGGTGCGACTTTTACCTGCACGCTTTTTGATTCACTAAAAACCTTTTCATACGTGCCTTCCGGTTCCTTTGCTGAGACATCTATCGTTATAGTATAGGTTCCTTCTCTTTTGGGAATCAATGTCCAAGTCGTGTACTTTGAGTCTTGAGCGTGTAATTCTCCTGCAATTTTTTGTGTCTTGGGTTCAATGGTCTTGATCCATACGGGCGTTTTAATCTTTGCCTGCATATCAGTTAGGTAAGCTGCCAGTTTGGGTGGGTTGTAGAGCATAACATCTATTTTATTATACCCTTTGGCTTGTTCTATTATCGTAGGATATTCCTTTTCAGGGGGGATGAGTTCTATTACTTCAGGATTTTTTACATCGATGCTGAACTCTGGGTTCGCTCCTCCTCCGTATTTATGACAACTCTTACAAGTCATAGTGCCCTTTACCCACTCTTCTATCGAAAATACTGGTGCCATTACCAAAAGTAGTGCAATAAGTATTGCAAAACGTTTCATGGAATCACCGCGAAAAAAGTGAAAAAACATCATATATAATCTTATCTACGTCTCTCGAATAATGGAAACAAATAAGTTTTATCTTATGAAAAGAGTAAATTAACATGGTAGATCATGGAAAACTTGGACCTTAAAGAGATAAGAAGGTTGAGATTAAGGGTTGGGATGACTCAAGCCGAATTGGCAAGGCTGGCAGGTGTGAGTCAGTCCTTGATAGCTAGAATTGAGGCTGGAAACGTAGATCCAAGGGTTTCTACTCTCAATAAAATTTTAAAAGTCCTTAGAGAGGCGAAAGCACCTAAAATAGTTGCAAAAGATATAATGGCGAGTCCTGTAATCTATGTAACTCCTAACGAACCTGTGGAGAAAGCAGCGAGGCTAATGGAAGAAAACGATATATCTCAACTTCCTGTAATAGAAAAAGAGATGCCTGTAGGTAGCATATCTGAGAGTTGTGTCTTAAGAGAGATAGCCAGCGTTGGCGAATCAAGTACATTTTCAAAAAAAGACGTAAGGGAGATAATGGAAGAGCAATTTCCTGTAGTGGGGACATCAACGAGTATAGATACCCTGCTAAATTTGACGAGAAATTATCCTGCAGTTCTTGTATCGGAGAAAGGAAAGATATCGGGGATTGTAACGAAGATGGATATTGTTAGGTTAATAAAATAATTTAAAATTTATTTTTGGCGATATTATGGGTACGAGGATTCGAGAATTTATATACACGAAAGAAGATATGTTTTTTGCTGTAAATTCTTATTTTAATCCGAATGATAGGATATTTTCTTCTCTTAGGTACATTCCTTGCGAGAAAGGAAATAGGATGAGAGAAAATAAAAGATACTGTAAGATAGGGGACACTGAGAAGTCTTATGAATACCTAAGAAAAAATTTTAGTGATTACTTATTTGATTGCAGGGTAACTAACATCGAACAACAAGGCGTCCCGAAAAAATCTATAGTTAGAATTTTTAAGCCTGAAGAGAGGTTAGACGAAATAGTCAGAGATCCTAAAGATGAATTGGAAAATAAGTTAAGTAGAATTGCATTAGAATTTGAAAAGCATGGCATTCCAATGGATAAGATGGGCATATCAGGCTCTTTATTGGTAAAGTTACATGATAAAGACTCTGACATAGATTTTGTAGTATATGGACATGATAACTATGAAGAATCCAGAAAGATACTCAAACAGATTACAATGAAAAGGGATACGATAAAAGATTTAACTAATAAACTTTGGATACAGGCATACAAAAAGAGGATCAAGGATGATACACTTTCTTTTCAGGAATTCTTATTTTATGAAAGGAGAAAAAACAACAAAGGAATGATAAATGGAACCTATTTTGATATACTTTACACTAGAGACTGGGACGAGATCGAAGGAAAATATGGAGATCTCGTGTTCCATCCAACAGGTGAAATCTTGATAGAAGCGTTGGTATTAGATTCTAAACATTCTTTTGATTATCCCGCTGTTTATGAAGTAGGAGACGTGAAAATATTAGAGTTTAATAAAGCAAATTATAAAATTGATTTAAATGTTAGCCAAGTTGTAAGTTACACTCATACTTATGCCGGACAAGCATTTAGCGGAGAGAAAATAATTGCGAGAGGGAGATTAGAACACGTTTCAGGAGTTAAAGACTTTCACAGGGTGGTTATTGGCACAACCCGAGAGGCCCTGGGTGAGTTCATAAAAGTAAAAGGTTAAGTACCAATTTTGGTCTGGTATGATTATGGAACGTTTTGGAGATAATTCTACCAAGATAAATCTCTTTGAATCACTTAAAAAAGTTGAAGAGGATCTGGGAAGGAGATTAACTCCTGTAGAAAGAATAGTACTCACAACTGACGGCTCTATAACTACCATTTTAGAATCCTTAAGCGAGGAAAAGGTAAACGTAAGGACAGTACTTCAGAGAATAATTAACAGCGAGAAAGAAACATCAAAATTATTAGGTATAGGAGAGGGCGATAGAGTAAACGAAAGGATAGTTATCTTGGAGAGCAAATATCCTCTTGTTTACGCAAAGTCTTATACTCCTTTATCTATTTTAGAACCTTGGTTTAAAGAGAACATAATGAAAGAGGATATCCCCATAGGAAGGATAATAAGAAAACTTAAGATGGAGATTAGAAGAGACCTAGAAATAATATGCACGATAAATGCTGATAGAGATATATCAGAACTTTTGGATACGGAGGAGAATGAAAAATTAATTTCTCGCTCATACGTGATATTCTACAATAAAAAGAAATTGCTACACATAACAGAGGTTTTTTCACCGAAAATAAACTTGTTTTAAGGATCAAAATGGAAGATATTTGTAAGATATTAAAACTTTTATCGAACAAAGATGCTTTAAAGATCTGTATCTCTCTCTTGGAGAAAGAAATGACAAATTGGGATATTTCTATTGATACAGGAATCTCTAAGAGTATCGTCGACTATCATCTCTCCAAGTTAGGAAAAACAAATATTTTGAGGAGAAGAGTGGAAAGAGAAAAATTACAAGAAACCGCAGCCATGACACAGGAAGCAGGGTACAAAGTATACTTTAGCATAAATCCACAATTCAAAGATTTTTTGTTACTTATAAAAGAGATGGGCCAGTTTTAGACAAATAACTTATATATAAACTTTTTGATGAGCCCTGTCAACGCCTTTGGCAAAAGGCTTAAATACCGTTTTCTAAAGTTGCCTCAGGAATCTCGGAGGTAATGTAAATGAATAGAAGAGATTTTCTTAGGTTCGGCATAGGCATGGGAGCAACTGCTATGTTAGGGGGGTTTGCAGGATGCTTGGCGAGACCTAAGCCTGGAGAGCTTCCATTAATAAGATATGGAGGACAATATTATCCTGGTGAGTTCTTGCTCTACGGAAAGCCAGAGTTTTGGTCTAATTATGAAATAAATGTAGATCACACGATATTTAGTTCTGGCGGAGAAAATAACGAGGCGATGATAGCAGGAATTGTTGATGTAAATTGTGGTGCAGATACAAGAACAATATCGCTCTTCAATGCAATACCTGACAAAGCCTTGATTATCGGTACGGTGCAAAGAGGAAACCGATATACAACGATAGTACGGAAGGATTCACATTATGAATCTTGGGAGGATCTCAAAGGAAAGAAGGTGGCAACAAGATTTGGAACAGGAGCAGAAGGGGTCTTGAGAAAATACTACGGTATGGAAGGTTACATTTGGGAAGACTTTGAATACGTCAATTTAAAGGTGGAAGAAATGATAGCCTCATTAGAGAGGGGCTTAATAGAGGCATTTACCGCATGGGAACCCACTCCAGCGATAGCAGAGGCAAAGGGCATAGGAAGGGTACTTCGGACTTACGGAGACGTGGCACTGGTACCTGCAAGTATTCATACTACAAAAGAGTTTGCTTCTAAAAACGAGGATTCACTGATAAGATTCCTTGCAGCCCACTTAGATAAGGCAGATTTGATTAAAAACAATCCCAAGGAAGCGTCTAAGATTGCATCTTCTGCTGCGACCAAAAAAGGAATTGAAGTTTCACATGAAGCCTTTGAGAAGGTATTCAATCGAATAAACTTCCAAATAGAGTTTGGAGAGGAAGTAATAGATGCAATCTATGGTACAGCGGAATTCATGCTCGGAGCAGGTAAGATACCGAAAATACCGGAGTTTGCATGGGATACATCGTTCGTAGAAAAGGCAAAAGAATTGCGCAAAGAGTACGCTGAAAAATGAAGGTACAAAGATATTTATACCCTGCAATTCCAATCATAGCCTTGCTCCTTGGTTGGGAGATATTTTCAAGATTACATATAATGAATCCAGTCCTTCTCTCCCGGCCTTCCCAAATATTTGTGGTTCTGTGGGGCTTATTTAACACTCAATCGGTAACAGGACATTCTGTTTTATTAACCCATATTTATACAAGCCTGTACCGCCTTTTTTGCGCCATAGTTATTGCTACTGCTTTTGGTGTATCATTGGGGATATTGATGGGGATGAATAAATACATCAATGCCTACTTTGACCCGTTAATCAGTGTTACGATGCCCATTCCGGGCATTGCTTGGGCACCCATATTCATGCTTTGGCTTGGCTATGGGACTATAACTATTGTTACTGTGGGAACTATAGCAGCCTTCTTTCCTATTGTTTATAATACCGCTGCTGGAGTGAGGAGTATAGAAAAACAGCTTATATGGGCTTCTCAAACGATGGGAGCAGATAAAAAGACTATTTTTTCAAGAGTACTTCTTCCATGGGCAACTTCCTATATCTTCACAGGATTCAAACTGGGATTAGCAAGAGGATGGAGAACTATAATTGCGGTAGAGATGATTGCAGCCAGCATATGGGGGTTAGGCTACATGATATTCGATGCAAGGGAGTTTATACAGACACCTGTAATCTATGGTGGAATCATGATTCTCGCCATAATCTTCTTCTTAATCGAAAATACCGTCGTAAGATGGGCAGAGAAGAATACTGTGGTGAAATGGGGCATGGTTATAGAGCACGGAGGGCTTTAAATGGATAAAAAAGCAGCGTGGCTCGTTCCATCAAAATTTTTTAGAAAAAAGTTTTATCAAAAAAACGGCAATTTAGATAGGAGTGATAGGGTAATCAAATTATTCTGGTTTATATTTCCATTTTTAACCGTTATTGTCGTCTGGGAACTCATAGTTGATTTAAGAATGATTAATCCAAACTTGCTTCCTTCCCCCTCTATCATAGCATCCACTTTTTTGGGGTTAACAGTTCCTGATCCTATCGTATTTACGCACATCTACAAGAGCTTTTATCGGCTCATCATTGGGTACTCCCTTGCAATGTGTGCGGGTATCGCTTTAGGACTTCTAATGGGGATTAGTAGATTTTTAAATCAGGCTCTTTTTCCGATAGTCAGCCTCTTAATACCCCTTCCTACGCTGGCTTGGGTACCACTACTTTTGATAACCTTAGGAATTGGGAATAAAACTATCATTTTGGCCATATTTCTCGGTGGTTTCTTTCCCATGGTGTACAACACCATGACCGGGGTTAAAAGTATCAAAAAAGAGATGATATGGGCTTCACAGATAATGGGTGCTAATAAGATGACCGTTTTTTTCAAAGTTCTATTGCCGGGATCTTTGGTATACATAATAGCGGGATCGAGACTCGCAATAGGATATTCTTGGAGAGCATTGGTAGGGGCCGAGATGCTCGCTGCTCCTGACTGGGGAGTAGGTTATTTGATATATGCCTCGAAGATTCTATACGCTGTAGAAGTTATGTTCGTGGGTCTAGCAATCATTGCTTTAGGAGGATTTTTGATGGATCGATTAATTATGGGTCCTTTAGAGAGAAAGACGGTAGAAAAATGGGGTATGATTATGGAAAGGTGAGAATTTTGGCAAGTAAAACTAAGATAAGGGCAGTAGATCTTAGAAAAGTTTTTGGTAACGTCGTTGCAATAGACGGTCTTAATTTAGAAATCAAAGAGAGTGAGTTTGCGGTGATAGTAGGCCCCTCAGGATGCGGTAAATCAACATTCTTATATCTCATTGCAGGATTCGAAAAGCCTACAAGCGGCAAAATCTTTTTGAACGATGAAGTCATTCAAGGACCAGGTCCAGATCGAGGTTTTGTTTTCCAAGAATTCGCCCTCTATCCTTGGAAGAGTGTTTTAAGCAATATTATGTTCGGACTTGAGATACAGGGAATTCCAAAAGGAGAGGCAAGAAAAAAGGCAATGCATTATGTGAGAATGATTGGACTCGAGGGATTCGAAGAAAAATATTCTCATGAGTTATCAGGCGGAATGAAACAGAGAGTAGGTATTGCTCGGGCATTGGCATATGATCCCGAGGTTTTATTAATGGATGAGCCTTTTGGAGCATTAGATGCGCAAACAAAAAAGATAATGCAGGGAGAATTGCTCAGAATCTGGAGAGAGACCAAAAAAACCGTAGTTTACGTTACTCACAGTGTTATCGAAGCAACATACTTAGCAGATAGGGTTTTTGTACTAACTTCCAGACCCAGCAAGGTGAAGGGAATTATTGATATAGATGTTCCCAGACCCAGAGATTACACGAGTGATGAATTCTTAGATGCCAGAAAGCAGGTTCTTAATCTGTTGGAGGAAGAAGTAATAAGAACTTTCAAAGAAGAAGTTGGTTGAGATATGAATCGATTTTTTAAAGTGGTCTTGGTTAATTCTTCATATTCATAGTTTCATCAAGGCCAGTCCATATTCGTATTCTATCTCCATCTCTTTGGTCAACTCTGTATAATTATCTAAGTTGCCTTCCAACGCACTAATAAAAGCCCTCTTAAAAAGCTTTGATGCCTTTAAAAAGTGAGAATGCGCGTTTTCGTATCTTTTTGGTACGTTTAAATCCTCCAACTTTTTTATTGATTTATTTACTAAGTCAATATATCTTTCAATCTCTTCGACGAAATCTTCTCTTTTCATAAATTCTTCTTGGTAGTCTCTAACCATATCATCTACGATTATCTTAATACGCGATATTGTCTCTCTCTGTAATGCGATTTCCTGCCTATATGCGAACTTTGCGATCATAGTCATTCCTTTTTTTAATTGGATTTGAATGGAGATATTTTTACTTAATTAGATATTAGGACTTTTTTTTCTTAAGTTTTTGCATTATGAAATAACTTTTTTAAAAGATGTAATCCAACTAAAAATTATAGAATTTTGATAAAATACAGATAGAATAAGCAATACTATAGTAATTACCGAAAAGTATTCATTGCATATGCATATGTACCCTTCCACGGCACTTTTAGTCATGATTATCTTTCCTTTCAATTTCCTTTAATCTTGATTCAATTTCCTCTATTTTTTTCAGTAAAAGATCTAATTTTTCATCCATCTCATCGTACCTCTTAAAAGTATATTTTGTTACAGGATTTAGCCATGCAAGGGTTTCCATCTCTCTTTGAAAAAATTTACCTTTTATGTCTATGTGTCCAAGTAAAATTATTCCGGCAAACGCCACAGTGATGATTATAAGAGTTAATTTCGTGGTACCATGCTTACCTAGACTTAGGATTATATCACTTGTAATACCGTATCCTTTTAACCTATCTACAACCAAGAAGGTAATGGTGATAAATGTATAGAGGACAAGATAACCCCTTCCTCTATCAAATCTTATCTTCAATTTTGCAAGAAAATCTAGAAAATGCATCCTCATCACGATAATTGGAGATCATGACTAACCCTGATATTCTTCAAGAGCCTCTTCAATCCTGGAAACACCTCTTTTAATTTCCTCTCTATCTACAGTAAATGCAAATCTTATGTATCCTTCTCCTTCTTCTCCAAAGCCTACGCCCGGAACCGTAGAAACTCCTTTCTCAATCAAATATCTACTTATTTCAACACAATTTCCTATATCTTTAACATCTGCAAAGGCGTAAAAAGTGCCTTTAGGGTATTGACATTTAAATCCGTCTATCTTATTTAAGCTATCTACGAGTAACTTCCTTCTAACATCGTATTCCTTTACCATATCTGTTACGCACGTTTGATCTCCGGTTAGAGCCTCGACACCAGCCTTTTGGACAAATACAGGAACACCTGAATTAGCAAGTTTTTCAACCTCCAAGGCTTTATTAAGTAAATCCGCACTTCCAAGCATGTATCCTATCCTCCAACCGGTCATGGCATATGTTTTCGAGAGACTCCCTAATAAAATCATGTTATCTTTTAGATCCTCGTTTATTAAAGGAAAACAAGTCTTGTAATTATCATATACTATTTTTTCGTAGGCATTATCGTATATAATCAAGGAATCTCTCTTTTTTGTAATTTCTGCGATTTCATCGACTAAATCATGATCTAGTACTCCTCCCGTAGGGTTGTTTGGAAAATTTAATATTATAACACTTGCTTTTTTTGCCGCATAATCGAATTTTTCTATATCTAAGGTGAAATCTTCGCTCAGGGGAATAGAGACAGGCCTTCCTCCTGCCAGACAAACTGTATTATAAAAAACTGGATAGACCGGACTTGTGATTGCTACAATATCGTCTTCGTCTACAAAAGCCATTATTGTATCAAAGATTGCGTGTTTAGAACCCAAAGTTGCGATTATCTCTTTATTTGGGTCTATATCTACACCGTAATCCTCTCTTATTCTATATGCAATAGCCTCTCTGAATTCTTGGATTCCTCTATATGGAGGGTAGTGAGTTAATCCCTGATCTATAGCCTTTTTTCCTGCTTCTTTTATGTTTTCAGGCGTATCAAAGTCAGGATCACCAACATCAAAATGTACTATGTCTTTTCCTTTTTCTTCTAATTCTTGTACGAGTTCTTCTACATCTGCAATCATGTACGGAGGGATTTTTTTGATTCTCCTTGCAACTTTATTCATATAACCACCTTATAGAATTTAGTACCTTTTTTTAAAAGCTTTACTCTTACCATAATCTATTTAATATATGTTTACTCTCTCAAATTCAAAGGGATGGGTATGGCAGGTAAGGCTAAGACCATTACCGGAGAAGAACTCAAAGAGGAAACAGGAAAATTTTTTAAGAATTTTTTTCCAGTAAACGCTTTATACATTCAAAATGGCGATATAACCTTTAAAAATGATAAAATACTTTGGACGAGAGGATTATTGGTTCCTTATGTACTAAATCTGCCAATCCGTACCATAAAAGTAAAGAAGTTTTAGGAGGGGGTACAGTAGAATATTCTGCTTGAAATAAAGCGAAAGAAACTGAGGGAGGATATAAATGAATGAAATAACCGAATTGACCATATACGAAGATTTGTGTATAGGATGTGGGAACTGCGTTGTTATATGTCCGGTCAGCACCAAAGATTCTGATGATGCAAAATACGGCAAAGGCCCTTCCGAAGAGGTAACCATTACTATGGTAATTAACGGAAAAGCGAACATAATAAATCTGGACAAATGTACCCTTTGCGGCATGTGCGAAGATGCATGCCCTACTGATGCCATATTCGTACCAGAAAAGAAAAAAAAGAAAGAAGCGTGATATAATGACTTTGGATGTATATCTTATTACTGGAAGAAGCGCTAAGCAGGGAGAAGCAATAGAAAAGGGAAAGACTTTAGGTGTTTACACCGAAGCAGCCGGCATATGTGAATTGGATTTGTCAGACCTTGAAAAATTAAAAATTAAGGACGGAGATTCTGTAAAGGTGAAAACTGAGTACGGAGAAGTAGTTGTTAAAGCAGCAGCATCAAAAAAGAGCCATCCGAACGTTGCATTTATTCCCATGGGCCCCTGGGCGAACGCTGTGACAGATCCTGGAACAGATTACACAGGAATGCCTTCTTTTAAAGGAATTAAGGCTACAGTGGAAAGCACAAAAGAAAAAGTACTGGACGGAGTTGAATTAGTAAAATCTTTCGGGTGAAAAAAATGATGATTAACGATGCAGTTTGTACATTCTGTGGTTGTTTATGCGATGACATACAGGTTAGGGTAGAGAGTAATGAGATAGTGGAAACGAGACATGCATGCATTATTGGGCACACGAAATTCTTTTCTCACAAAGAGCATAGAATTAAAGCTCCTTTGATAAGAAAGAACGGCGAACTTAAAGAAGTTAGCATGGGAGAGGCTGTAGATAAAGCTGCTGAAATATTGAAAAACGCTGATTATCCTTTGCTCTACGGATGGGCATCCACTTCATGTGAAGCCTGTGCCAAGGGAGTAGAACTTGCAGAGTATTTAGGGGGAGCCATAGATCCTACCACCTCTGTTTGCCACGGACCTACCGTATTAGCAGTACAAGCGGTAGGGGCCTCGGGAGCAACTTTAGGAGAGATTAGACACAGAGCAGATTTAATAATATTCTGGGGATGCAATCCGACTCAAGCCCACTTAAGACACTTGTCAAGATACTCTGTTTATCCTAGAGGAATGTTCGTCAAGAGAAGGAAACAGAGGAAAATAGTGGTCGTAGACATAAGAGAAACTACTACTTCTAAGCTAGCGGACGATTTCATTAAGATAAATCCAGGCGAAGACTATGAGGTCATAGCTGCATTGAGAGTTGCGGTTAACAAAGGAGAGATACCTTATCCCGAGGTAGGGGGGATATCTAGAGAAAAAATATACGAATTAGCTGAAATGATGAAATCAGCTAAATTTGGAGTGATATACTTTGGAATGGGTCTTACCATGAGTAGAGGCAAACAAAGAAACATTGATAATGCGGTATCTTTGGTGAGAGACCTTAACAATTACACAAAGTTTACCATAACCCCTATGAGGGGCCATTACAATGTAACAGGCTCTGGCGCCACATTTGCTTGGCTTACCGGTTTTCCATTTGCCATAGACTTTAGCAGGGGCTATGCGAGATTTAATCCAGGAGAAACAGCTTCGAACGATATTCTTCAAAGAGGAGAATGCGATACAGCGCTTATAGTTGCTTCAGATCCAGCTGCTCATTTTCCGAAAAAAGCCGTAAAACATCTTGTGAACATTCCTGTAATAACCATAAGTCCCCACAGGAATTTGACCACCGAGATTTCTGAAGTGGTGTTTCCCTGTGCAATAGCAGGAATAGAGTGTGAGGGAACCGCTTACAGGATGGACGTAGTACCATTAAGATTAAGAAAGGTTGTAGATCCGCCAGATAATAGTCTTCCTGACGTTGAAATCTTAGACACGATTCTCCGAAAGGTGAAGGGGTGAAAATAATGAAACACGAATTATTAATCAAGAATGGTATAGTCGTAGATCCTTTAAACAATGTAATGGGCGAGAAGAAGGATATTGCCATAAAAAACGGCAAGATAGTAGAAGAAGTAAGCAAGGATGCTAAAGTGATAGATGCCAGCGGCAAGTTAGTTGTTCCCGGGGGAGTAGACTCTCACAGTCATGTAGCAGGAAGTAAGGTAAACGTAGGACGAATAATGAGACCAGAAGACGGAAGGAAGATGCGTGAGCCTAAAACAGATATCTTGAGATCTCAAGGAGGTTTTTCTGTTCCAAACACCATTACAACAGGATATAGATATGCGAAAATGGGCTATACTACTGTGATGGAAGCTGCCATGCCGCCTTTGAAAGCCAGACATACCCAAGAAGAGATGAGAGACACTCCAATACTGGATGAAGCGGCTTTTACAGTAATGGGAAACAATTGGTTCATAATGGAGTATCTTAAGGAAGGAGATTTCGATAAATGCGCTGCATATGCAGCTTGGCTTTTAAAAGCTACCAGGGGTTACGCCATTAAATTAGTGAATCCCGGTGGCGTAGAGGCTTGGGGCTTTGGAAAGAATGTTAATGCATTAGATGACCCCGTACCCAACTTCGAAATCACTCCCCGAGAAATAGTAGAAGGGCTTGCAAAAATAAATGAAATCTTGAGACTTCCTCACTCGGCGCATGCGCATTGTAATAGACTTGGACAGCCAGGCTGTGCTACCATAACATTGGAGACATTTAAAGTGCCGAAAGATGTTAAATTGAATACCGTAAGCGACAGGGAGCATACTTTTTACGTTACTCATGTACAATTCAATGCCTTCGGAGGAACAGGCTGGAAAGACTTTGAATCTGGTGTAAAAGAGCTGGCTGATTATGTAAACCAAAACAAATACATGGTTATCGATACAGGATGTGTGACATACGATAATACCACAACCATGACCGGAGACGGACCCGCTGAATTTAACGTTCAAAGACTATCTGGATATAAATGGGTGAATGGAGACGTTGAAGCGGAATGTGGCTCTGGAATAGTACCTTTTGTTTTCATGCCAAAGAATCCTGTACACTCCGTCCAGTGGGCAATAGGACTTGAACTGGCTCTTTTGGTGAATGATCCATGGCGCGTTCTTATAACCACGGATCATCCGAATGGAGGACCCTTCATAAGATATCCCAGAGTATACGCCTGGCTCATGAGCAATAAGTACAGGGACGAGTGGCTGAAAAAGAGCCATCCCTGGGCAACGGAGAGATCATCTCTTGCAACAATAGACCGAGAATATACTTTAGAAGAAATCATAATAAACACCAGAGCCGCGACTGCCAAGATTCTGGGATTAAATAAAATCAAGGGTCACATCGGAGTAGGTGCTGACGCAGACGTGACCATATACGACGTGAATCCTGAGGAATTCGACTTTGCAAACAACCCAAAAGAAGTAGAAAATATATTTTCTAATGCGCTGTACACGATAAAAGGCGGAGAAATCGTAGTAAGGGACAAAGAAATCGTCAATGTAACTCAGGGAAGGACGTTTTGGGTAAGTCCAAAAGTTGACAAAGATCTTGAAGAAGAAGTTCTAAAAGAAATTAAAGAGAAATTCAGGGCGTATTATACCATCAATTTCAATAATTACGAGGTTGACTTAGAATATCTTAAAAATCCTGTTGAAATCTCAATTGAGACCGGAATTGCGTGAGGTGCTAAAATGAAGGAGATTGTACTAACGCCAAAAGAATTACCCAATCTACCCATACACGCAGAAATCATAAAACCGGACGTTTTTGCTGGTAAGACGATAGAAGAGATAGAAGAATTGAAGGTTCAAGCAGGCAATAAACAGATCAATCTTTCAGAAATTTTTTCGGTTAAAGGAGAAACTTCTGAAGACCCTTCAGATCTAAGGATAATCATTGATGGAGACGTATCGAGAGTAAAAAGAATCGGAGAGGAGATGAAGGCTGGAGAGATCTTGGTAAAAGGAAATGCAGGCATGCTCACAGGCGCATTGATGTCAGGAGGTTCTTTGATTGTAGAAGGAAACGCGGATGCATGGTTTTGCCAGGAGATGAAAGGTGGTGAGTCTATCGTAAAAGGAAATGCGGCTAACTACCTTGGTTCTTCCTACAGAGGAGACTGGACAGGCATGACAGGGGGCAAGATTTCGGTAGAGGGTAACGCGAAGAGCGATATAGGAGAGTACATGTCAAAAGGAACGATAATAATAAAAGGTGATGTTGAATCTTTTGTCGGAGTTCACATGCAGGGAGGCATCATCATAATAGAAGGAAATGCACTAGAGAGGATTGGAAGCGAGATGGACAAGGGAACCATAATCGTAAAGGGAGAAATTAAGAAACCCTTGCCAGGATACAAATACGAAAGCACAGTTACCGATCCCCAAATTGCTGAAACAACATTCGAGGGAGACTATCATAAATTTATCGCAGACATTGCTAACCCCAGGACAAAAGGAGAAGTATACGCACTTTCAAATAAAAACAATCACCTTTTACCTAAATAAATAGGTAGAGAAAATAATGTAGGGATTCAATCCCTACTCTCTTCTTTTGTAAATCATTGCGGCGATAACAGCGAGAATCACGATCAGAGCGATTATGCCTCCGATAATTGCGTAGTTAGGCGTTCCTTTGGGTTTTACAACTTCCTTTTTTATCCCAATGGCTTTCTCCGCGTTGGTCAATGCGGTGAAGCCAGAGTCGAGATTTTCTGTGAATTTAGTGAGTGTAAATTTATGCCATAGAGGCGCTAGAGATTCTTCCATCTGTTTTGCCTGAGCTAAATATTGTTTTGCTGCGATAACATCTTTACCCTGTGCTTCGGCTTTATTTATCTCCTCTTCTACCTTAATGATTTCTTTTCCTAAGTCTTCGCTTTGGTTTAATAATTTTTTGGCAATTTCTGGAATATCCGTGGGTGCCACGCCTACCTCTCTGCTATGGCAGTTACCACAAGTTATTGGGAACTCTTCTTTTCTCAGTACTTTGGCTGAATGTATCTGGTGACAAGTAACGCAACTTGGAGCCAATTTACCTTTAACGAGAGCCGAGTAATGCTCGCTTTGGACCATCTGGTCATACTCTTGAGAATGGCACTCTCTGCATTTTTTAGGGACGTTTTTATAGTAAACTTCGCTCGTTATAACATCAGAGGTTTGAAGTCCAACGTGAGCATTTTCTTTCTTTGCACTTTTAGGATCTCCTTCGTGGCATTCATCACAAGTGACATCGTTTACACCATGGACAGAGAATTTCCAATCTTCGTAGTTCTCCATAGCCTGTCTTTGAATAAAATCAACGTGACATTCAACGGAGCAAGATACTCCACGAGCCAAATGCTCTATTCTTATCTTGTCATAGTATTTCTGTCTTTCAGAAATTTGAGTAGTAAGATCTTTGTGACAGTCAATACATGTATTTGAATAAACCATCGTTGGAGAGAGAATTATTACCAAAAATAAAATCGTTTTCAAGCAAATTGACCTTGAAGCCATTATAAACCACCTTTTGATTAAAAATCTTATCGAGAATTATTTAAGGTTTTTCCTCGAGAATTATTTTTGATTATGACATTTAGTGCAGTCTTTTATCGATGTATGATGATCTACTTTATCTGGGTGGCAGGTGAGGCAAATATCGCGAGTCTCTTTCTCAACATGGACGACGTGACAACTTACGCAATCGATATGCGCTTTTACTTTATGAAGGTCTGTATCTGGAGTTACATGACATTCCTCACAGGATAAAGGTTTTTCCTCTTCATGAGGTCTATGACATAACTTACAACCAGATTCTTTATGGGCTTCAGGAGTTATACTGAGTATTGGAGCGTCTTTTTCTTCGTGGCAAAGTAGACATTCTCCCCTTCCTGGAATAAGGGCAGGAAACTCATCCTCTGATGCCAAAAATTCGTGACAGGTCAAGCAGTGGAAGCGCATCTTGCTAATACGGAACTCTACATCGTGGCACTCCTCGCATATAGAGGAAGTAGGATCGAACCTGTGAATCTTCTCACCATGACAGTCTAAACATTCCTTTTGTAATTCTTCTACGTGCTTTTCGTGCCCGACTGTTTCCTTCACAAAAGGCCATCTAGGATCGTTGGCATAGTGACACTCCTCACAGTATTTATTTTCAACTTCTGCGTGTTTTGTTATCTCTTTAGGCCTTAGAACTATGAATTTATAAAGTTGTATCATATTTTGAGTCATACTCTGTTTGTGACAATCATGACAGTTCACATCACTGTGTCTGGTATCATCCCATCTAGTCCAAGCCTTCTCCATCAAATGACAGGTTCTGCAAAAACTTGGATCGTTTTCTACGTAGTCCATTGTGGTGTATGCCGTCACACTGATTATTGCTAATATCAGGATGGCAGCTACTACCAATATCATGACGGGTTTTTTTGATGCCCTTATTACCGGGCTCATCCATTTCACCTTTAATCTTAAATCCTGCTCTCAGCCTATTCGAATTGGCCTTTAACTTTTATAACCCTGTTATAGGGTATTTTAACCTCTCTAATCAAAAATCAGTGTATTAGACTATAAAAATCTTTAGGTTCAATTTAGATTATTTTTATATTAATTTTAGATTTATTTTAGGTTAATTTGGGAAAAAAAGTGTTTAGCGCTTCTCGAATAAAACATAATTGAGTTATATTTAAATTTTGGCTAAAAATGATGCTATGTGTGGCAGGGCGAACATCCTCGCATTGATGTATGATGATCTACTTTATCTGGGTGGCATTTTAGACAAATATCGCGCGTCTCTTTCTTTGCATGGACGACGTGACAACTTACGCAATCGATATGCGCTTTTACTTTATGAAGGTCTGTATCTGGAGTTACATGACATTCCTCACAGGATAAAGGTTTTTCCTCTTCATGAGGCCTATGACATAACTTACAGTCAGATTTTTTATGGGCTTCAGGAGTTATACTGAGTATTGGAGCGTCTTTTTCTTCGTGGCAAAGTAGACATTCTCCCCTTCCTGGGAGCAGTGTGATGGTTTTTTCTTCCGGTGCCATGAACTGATGGCAAGAAAGACAGTGAAACCGCATCTCGGTTACTTGAAATTCTGCATGGTGACATCCATTACAAGAGGCTTCAGTAGGAATAAACTTGTGTATTCTCTCGCCATGACAGTCCAAGCATTCTTTATTATAATCTTCAATGTGTTTTTTATGTCCGGTTGTTTCCTTCACAAAAGGCCATCTAGGATCGTTGGCATAGTGACACTCCTCACAAACCTCATTGTCGATTTCAGTATGTTTTGTTATTTCTTTTGGTCTTAGCACAATGAAGTTATAGAGTTGGACCATATTCTGAGTCATGCTTGGTATATGACATATGTGGCAGGTCAAATCACTGTGTTTTGAACCATCCCACTTACCATAGGCTTCTTCCATGAGATGACATGTCCTGCAAAAATCTGGATCATTTTCAACATAATCATATGTCGAGTATGCAGACACGCCAATTACTGATAACAATATTACTGCGGTTACAGAGAATATAATCAGAGGTCTTCTCCACCTTCTTGTCAGAGGTACCAATGGACACATTTTTGCCACCTTCTTTTCAAACAGCCTCTATATATCCAAATTTTGATTATAAAGATCGTAAACAAATTATAACTCGGTTATATCTTCCTATATCCTATTTTATCGTCTCTAATCAAAAATCAATATTAGACTATAAAAATCTTTAGGTTCAATTTAGATTATTTTTAGATTAGTTTTAGATTTATTTTAGATTAATTTTAGGAAAAAGGTATTTATCGCCTCTCAGATAAAACATAATTGAGTTATATTTAAGTTTTCCTAGAATTCGGTGCTAGGCGTGGCAAGAGAAACACCTCCGCATTAACGGATGATGATCTACACCCTCTCGCCTCTCTGAGCATAGATTTTTAAAAAAAGTAGTTGTTATGTTCTCACCTAGAAACAAGATCTCTGGCGACCTCTTCTGTTTTCTCTACAACTTCCTCCTCATTCAATGTAAGAACTTCTCCATCTCGCATCACAATTTTCCCATCCACTATAACACTCCCTACGTCATCTCCATGGGTTGCATATACGACATGGGATCTTATATTGTGCATTGGTGTTAAGCGTGGCTTTTTTGGGTTTATTATGATTAAATCTGCTTTTTTTCCAATTTCAATACTTCCAGAATCTATGTTTAATGCTTTGGCACCGTATGATGTTGCCATCCTAATAACTGTATCAACCGGCATAGATGTTGGATCACGGGAATTGGTTTTCTGTAGTAGCGCGGATACTTTCATTTCCTCGAATAAGTCTAAGGTATTGTTGCTTGCTACTCCGTCCGTGCCTAAGGAAACGGTAACGCCATTTTTTAATAATTTCTCCACGGGAGAGATTCCGGATCCGAGTTTCATGTTACTTATAGGATTGTGAGATACCTTAACATCTTTTTCTTTCAGAATACTGATTTCTTTGTTATCAAGCCATACGCAGTGAGCTGCTAAGACATCTGAACCCAAAAAAGCAATATCATTAAGATATTCTATGGGATATTTTCCTTTTTCTCTTTTAGTGTTTTCTACTTCTTCTTCTGTCTCATTTAGGTGAATATGTATCCCTATTTTTTCTTTGCTTGCGGTTTCTCTAACTTTTAAAAGCATTTCCTCGGAGCACGTATAGATAGTATGGGGACCATACATAGGGACAATTCTATCATGGTCTTTCCAGTTTTTTACAAACTTTCTTGCTGAGTTAAACATATTTTTTCCAGTTTCTTTATCTAGTTCAAGTATTCCATAAGATAGAGCCGCTCTGATACCAGATTCTTCAACAGCTTTAGCAACACCATCCATAAAAAAATACATGTCTGCAAAGCATGTGGTTCCTGATTTTAACATTTCGAGACAACCTAATAAGGCGCCGTAGTAACAGTCTTTTTCAGTCAAGTTCGCTTCTCTAGGCCAAATTTCTTCCTGAAGCCAATTCATGAGGGGCATATCGTCTGCAATTCCTCTCAATAAGGTCATTGATAGATGTGTGTGGGTATTTATCAGTCCAGGCATCACAATTTTATTTTTACCACCTATTTTTTCCTCTCCCTTTATATCTCCAATCTTCCCTATCTCCACAATTCGGTTTCCAATTATTCCTATCGCTCCGTCTTTTATTATTTCATAAGGAGTTAGCACATTTCCCATTACTACTAAATCGTTCATATCAAACCACCAAAGTTTTATGAAGTATTTCCCAGAATCATCCTCTGTATGTAAAAATATTTATATGAGTTATGGATCGCTTCTCCAAAACTTTAACAGGTATTAAGAATGAAATCTTGAAGGTGATAATATGAAATACGACATAAAGGATATCTCCCTAGCAGATAAAGGAAATTTAAGAATAGAATGGGCCTTTAACCAGATGCCCGTCATAAGATTGATAAGGGAGAAATTCTGTGTAGAAAGACCTGTAGAAGGAATAAATATCTCGACATGTTTACATGTAACATCTGAGACAGCAAATCTCTTGATTGCTCTGAAGGAAGGTGGAGCCAACGTATCTGTTTGCGCTTCAAATCCTCTGAGCACACAGGACGATGTTGCAGCATCATTGGTTAAAGATTATAAGATCCCAGTATTTGCTATTAAAGGTGAAGATAAAGAGACATATTACGAGCATATACACAGCGTACTGGACTTAAAACCTAATATAACTATGGATGACGGCGGTGATTTGATTTCTACCATCCATTCAGAAAGAAATGAGTTGATAGTAAATGTATTTGCAGGTACGGAAGAGACTACCACAGGGGTAACTCGTTTTAAGAGTATGGAGAGAGACGGAGTATTGAAGTATCCGGTAATCGCGGTTAACAATGCAAGGACGAAGTTTCTCTTCGATAACAGGTATGGAACAGGACAAAGCACCATCGACGGTATTTTACGAGCCACGAATATCTTGCTTGCTGGAAAAAATTTTGTCGTATGTGGATACGGTTGGTGTGGCAGGGGGGTTTCTATGCGAGCAGGAGGAATGGGATCTAACGTCATTGTGACAGAAATAGATCCTCTCAGAGCTTTAGAAGCAACAATGGATGGATTTAGGGTAATGCCTATAGAAGAGGCAGCGGGAATTGGAGACATATTTGTAACCGTAACAGGGAACATAAACGTCATAAGGAAAGAGCATTTCGAGGAGATGAAAGATGGGGCCATACTAGCCAATTCAGGTCATTTTAATGTTGAAATAGACATAGAAGGTTTAGAAAAAAGTTCTATTAAGAAAAGGAAGATCAGAGAATATATAGAGGAATATACGTTAAAAGATGGAAAGAGACTTTATCTGCTCGGAGAAGGACGTTTAATAAATCTTGTAGCGGCAGAAGGACATCCTTCCAGCGTTATGGACATGAGTTTTTCAAATCAGGCGCTTTGTGCCGAATATATTGTAAGGAAGTATAACATAGATAAAGAAAAATTAGAACTGCGCGTATACGACGTCCCAGAGGAGATAGACAGGGAAATTGCGAGATTAAAGTTACATTCAATGGGCATAACCATAGATCATCTTACGGAAGAGCAGGAAAGATATCTGAGATCGTGGGATATCGGAACCTAAGCCAAGAGATTAATTACGAAAACATTATATATGAATTACTAAGTCATATTTGTGTGAGTCTCATGGACAGGAGCGCCTTACTAAAGAATACTTCGGAAATATTAATCAGATCCAACTTCTTAGTCTCTGAAACCTGCAAAATAAGGCCAAGTTGCTTTGATCTTGTTGCAAGAAAGGGATTTACCACCTTGCTTCTAAAAATTCTGCACAACATAGATAGTTTTCAAGAAGAGCAAGGATATAATCTTACAAAAATGGCAAGAACCATGCATGCTACTCCATTAATTATAGGTCATAGGACAAGGAATTGTTCGATCGAAGAGGGAGTAGTTTACCAGAGGCATGGCGTCCCATCTATAAATATCGATACCTTCGGAGACCTAATATTGAGAAATATTCCACCGCTCATACTCGCGGACAGAGGTGGTTACTACGTTCGGTTGGATGGAGAGACATTGAGAAAGGAGAGGCACAAATCCAAGATATCTCTCGGAATGCTAGGAGAGATGATAGGCGTTTCGAGGAGAACCATATATAAGTACGAGAAAGGAATGACAGGTGCAACATATGAAACCGCATTGAAAATCGAGGAGATATTCGACATTCCTTTGGTTAAACCCATAGATATACTGACTATTCCAAAAAAATTGAGTCTAGAATCAGACATTCCTCAGATTAAGGATAGATTAGAAAAAATTACCATTGAGAAACTATTGGATTTAGGTTTTGATGTTGTAAAAACCGAGAAAACGCCATTCAATGCTCTTACAAGTAAAAAAGAAGTAATTATGCTCACTGGAATCTCGAAGTATGACGTCCAAAATCTCAAGAAGAGAATAAAGATAGTCGGAAGTGTATCTTCTGTATTAGATTCTGAGGCTCTTTTCATCATAGATACCAAAAAGAAGATTAAAACCTCCATTTTAGATATACCGCTACTCATTCTCGAGGAGTTATTCAAATTAGATGAAGCAGATGAATTGTTGGAGTTTGTGTATAAAAGGAAAAGTTAGGCTAATTTATAAATACCATATCCTTTTTCCATTGAAACATGATAACCTTCGAAGATATAGGAATCGCTTGCTGGTTTATACTTCCAGCCTATGCCGCAAACCTTTTTCCAGTAGTTGCAAATGGTAAAAGACCTATTGACCTAGGAAAGAATTGGATTGATAATAGGAGATTGTTTGGAGACGGAAAGACCATTGAAGGCTCTTTATTGGGTATACTAGCGGCTGTTGTAGTTGGCCTCCTGCAAGGAGATGTCTTTATCGGACTTATTTTAGGTTCTGGAGCTATAATTGGCGATATATTTGGTAGTTTTATAAAGAGAAGACTTGGCATGCCTCAGGGTTCTCCCCTACCGATAATGGATCAAATGGACTTTATAATTGGTGCTTTGTTGTTTTCAGCCTTATTTGTAAAACTTGAAATTATAACCATCATTATCATATTAATTCTAACTCCAATATTCCACGTTATATCAAATAACTTCGCATATGAGTTCGGTTTTAAGGATGTGAGATGGTGAGGGATAAGGCATGGTGAGGGATAAGGCATGTTAAAAAAAATCATTATAATTATCATACTTGGATTACTGGCCTTTCCTTTGGCATACTATACTGGAGAAAAATTTTCCACCCCTCCATTTCATGATGGAGAAAAAATATTGGTAAAGGGCGAGATAACCGAGGGGGGAAAAATAAGTTTAAATCATAACGGTATTTTTGAGATGGAGAACATATCAGAACCCCCTAAAAGTATTGTGATAAGGGGAAAGTACTCAAAAGAACGTATTTTCGTAAAAGAGTACCATAAACCTACAACTCTAGAGAGGTTGGGGTTTTCATTTGATTTCTTTGGGAAGTTATCCACAATATTTACTTTTTTAATACTTTTTTCATCATTAATAAAAAGAAGATACTAAATTTCCCATTTTAACTCTATCTTCTTATCATGAAGAGCACTTCCTACCAAAACAGCATGGATACCAATATTTTTTAAGGTAAAAAGATCGGATTTGGATCTTATACCTCCTCCAACGATGAGATCTCGTTCGGTTATATTTACATATCTTGTAAAATCATCCCATATACCTGAGAATCTTCCTACATGATACAAGTCTAAGAGTATAAAGCCTTTGACGAGCTTTTCAAAGTTTTTAATTATTCCAAACGTATCTTTGAAGTATTTTGAAATAATTTCTCCCCTGTACATGTCAATGCTTATGATTAGATCCTTGTATTCGCGTCTTTTAAGATTCCCATAGTCTTCAAAAGTCTCCGTTGCGATTATTACCCTCGATGCAATCTCGGAGATATTTTCTATCTCTTCTACTTTTTTTATACCAGCGTCTATCCACGTATCTGCATGTGAACTTATCTCTTCTAATAATTTGAATTGAACTTTTTTTCCCATTATTGCGTCGAGATCAGCAACATATAAAACGGGAGCATTTAAATTTTTGACAAACTGCAATGGATTTCCCGCAGGACATAGGTCAGAGTCGATTACCTTATATTCATCTCTCTTACCGCCGATAGCCCTTACAACTTTACCATCCATTAGATCTATGACCGGTACAATCAACATGTTTTCCGTGGGATAAAAGGTTATATAACCCTTTATCGAGTTAGGTAATGGGGAAATTATGCTCTTGCTCATAAGTCCAACGGATAAAAAAGAAGCAGTTGAAGCCTACTCTGGCGGAGCAGATATAATTGATATAAAAAATCCAAGAGAGGGCTCTTTAGGTGCTAGTTTTCCATGGTTAATACGGGAGATAATAAGTTCGATTCCTTCTGATGTAAAGACGAGCGCTACGGTAGGCGACGTTCCATATAAACCCGGTACCGTCTCACTAGCAGCATTAGGTGTTGCTACAACCGGAGTGAATTTCGTAAAAGTCGGATTATACGGAACAAAAAATAAAGATCAATCATTAGAAGTTATGAAAAACGTAGTAAGATCAGTAAAGGATTTCAATGAAGAAATAAATGTAGTAACATCTGGCTATGGAGATGCATTCAGGGTGGGAGCCGTAGATCCACTCCAAATACCATCCATAGCCATAGAATCTGAATCTGATGTTGCCATGGTAGATACAGCAATTAAAGACGGAAAATCCTTATTTGATTTTATGAGCGTCGATGAACTACACGATTTTGTGGATGAAACCAAGTCGAGCGGATTAATGGTTGCACTGGCAGGTTCTTTGAGAAAAGAGGACGTACCAATTCTTAAGAAGTTAAAACCAGACGTAATAGGCATAAGAGGTGCCGTATGTACTGGCGGAGATAGAGACAACGGCAGGATAGAGAGAGACGAAGTTAAAAGATTTTTAGAAATGATTAGAAGGGGGTAATAATACATTTTATACTGAAATTATCCTATCTTACCTTATCACCCCCTCTCTACACCCCCATATAAAAACAAAGAGAATAAATTTAATTTTAAGAATCATTACTAAACGTAAAAACTATAAACTATATCATAATTAAAACGATTATACGGAAAAAGGTGTGAGCATGGAGATATCTACAGGGCAAATAGTTGAGATCGTTTTTGGGTTAATACTATTAATATTCGGATTAAAATTGCTCGTTCCACTTGTCACCGCAATATTCGGCATTCCTTTAATCTTCTTGGGCGGAATACTGATCATAGATGGATTGGGACTACGCACATTCACAAAAGTTGTTTGGATCACCTGCGGTGTGATAACGATTTTAATAGGAATGAAACTGACTCTCACGATAATCTTTGCAATATTCGGGATTCCATGCATAGTTATAGGCGCATTTATGTTATCCAAGGGGCTTAAAGGATAGGATTAGAAGGGGGTTTTAATAGAAGGGTGTTTTATTTTAGTTTATACTGAATTCATCCTATCCTAACTCATCACCCTCTTTCTAAACCCCCATATAAGAAAAGAAGGAGATTTTACTTAATTTTATACTGAAATTATCATATTCTAACCTATCGCCCCCTCTCTAAAACTCCATATAAGAAATATAGAAGAAAAAACATCTTTCTTCATCAGTAATAAAACAGATTTTTAAGAATTTTGTGAATGAAACTTGCCGAGAATTCTAAGAAACAGATTTAAATAAGGCTCAACCGATAGAAAGGAAGGTAGGTAAAATTGAAATTCGTCGGCAAAACCTTATATGAATATTTTATGGCCTCGAAGAAGTTCTTGGCCATTGCATTCATTCTCATGGTAATTAGGGTTGTTTGGGGGTTGTATTTTGGCTATCCTCCTGAAATATTAACTCTTCTTGGTCTTTTAGCAGTGATTGTTATTGGCTGGACTGGATGGACCACAGTAAGAGACCATGGATTTAATTTAAAGCAGGCAGGATTTGTCGGGATTTTGTTTTCTTTTGTGACAATTTGGGTTTTACCAATTTTCCACGATCCAAAGGAAGTGTTATACTTTTTCTCAGTTAATTCTATTCTCTATGTTGTTATTGCCGCGTTTGGGGGTTTTTTGGCAAAGAAGCTCGAAAAATAGATTTAGAAGGG
>CAYFZR010000004.1:0-15479 GCA_964347835.1 uncultured archaeon | reverse complement strand
ATCGTCGAGAAGATGAACAAAATAGACCTTAGAACCATCACTTTAGATGTACCCTCACAAGACGTTATAACGAGGGATAACGTCCCTGTTAGGGTAAACGCAGTCGTATATTTTAGGGTAGTAGAACCCGAAAAATCAATTGTTGAGGTAGAAAACTACATGGCGGCTACTTCTCAAATATCCCAGACTACATTGAGGAGTGTAATAGGCCAAGTTGAATTAGACGAGGTACTTTCTGAAAGAGAAAAACTAAATCGTGAGCTACAGCAAATTATTGATTCTCAAACAGATCCGTGGGGTATTAAGGTAACTACAGTAGAGATAAAAGACGTAGAACTTCCAGAAGGGATGAAGAGAGCCATGGCAAGACAGGCAGAAGCAGAGAGAGATAGGAGAGGCAGGGTAATTTTAGCGGATGGTGAGGCTCAGGCAGCCGAAAAACTAAAAGTTGCTGCAGAGACTCTTTCAAAGAGTCCCGCTTCAATACAACTGAGATTCTTACAAACATTGGCAGAAATATCTGCAGAGAAGACTTCCACAGTAGTGTTTCCCATACCGATGGAGTTTATGGAGATATTCTATTCTTCGGAAAAGAAAAAAGTTTCAGAGAAGGAGTCACGCTGAGTAGATTATAAAATACAGGAACGATCGAACACCCACATCCCCTATTTATTTGAGCCCTTCCATAACCATATAATTAAATATTAGTGAGCAATCCAAGATCTTTCATTATCTATTGGAGGCGCCCGAATGCCTATAGAGCCGGCAAAGAAAAATTTCTCTACAGTAGATGAATTAGAGGTCCAAGAGTGGTGGGATCGGGAGAAGATATACGAAAAGACTAGAGAGAGAAGAAAGAATGGACCAAGATTTTATTTTTGTGATGGTCCCCCGTATACTACTGGAGAAATCCACCTAGGAACCGCTTACAATAAAACAATAAAAGACTTAGTACTGAGATATAAATCAATGAAAGGTTATAACGTGAGAGATCAAGCCGGCTGGGACATGCACGGCCTTCCAATAGAAGTAAAAGTGGAAGAACTTCTCGGAATAAAGAGCAAACACGAAATAGAGGATGAGGTCGGAATCGATGAATTTGTAAAGAAATGCAGAGAATTTTCTTTAACAAACCTTGAGAAAATGACCAATCAATTCAAAAGACTAGGAGCATGGTTTGACTGGGAAATTCCTTATAGAACAATTGATAACAGTTTTATAGAGTCTGTTTGGTGGTGTATAAAGCGTGCTGACGAGAGAGATCTACTCTACAAGGATCTTAAAGTAATTACTTGGTGTCCTAGGTGTGAAACTGCCTTAGCAGACGCAGAAATAGAATATAGGGAAGTTAGTGACCCCTCCATCTATGTAAAGTTTAAAATCTCTGATAGAGAGGACACATACATATTGATATGGACTACCACGCCTTGGACAATACCCGCTAATCTCGCAGTATGCGTGCATCCCGATTATACGTATGTAGAGATAAAAACTGATAAGGAAAGACTAATTTTGGCTAAAGATCTCTTAGAATCTATTGTTGGATTAATAGGTATAAAAGAGTATGAAATCGTAAATGAATTCTTCGGGAATGAATTGTTAGGACTTAAGTACGAACATCCTTTAAGAGAGGAGGTTCCTTTTCATAGAGAAATAGATGGAGATTATGTTCACGCCATTATTTCTGGAACGCACGTAAAGTTAGATGAGGGCACAGGTTGCGTTCACACCGCGCCCGGACACGGTCCAGATGACTTTGATATAGGAAAAGAACACGATATTCCAATTTTTTCACCAGTAGACGAAAAAGGAATATTCAAAGAAGAAGCAGGTAAATATAAAGGGTTTTATGTAAAAAAAGGTGATAAAGAGATAGTCGATGATCTAAAGGAGAAAAAATCGTTGGTATATCACGAGGAAATTGAGCACAGATATGGTCACTGTTGGAGATGTAAGAGTCCTATTATCTATCGCGCCACAGAGCAATGGTTTTTAGGGGTTACTAAACTAAAGAAAAAGATGCTCGAGGAGATAGATAGGGTAGATTGGGTACCTCATTGGGCTGGAGCGAGTAGATTCAAAGATTGGGTAAGGAGCGCAAAAGACTGGACTATATCGAGACAGAGATACTGGGGAATTCCTCTTCCAGTTTGGATATGTGACGAATGTAAAGAAAAAAGGATAGTCGGATCATTAGAAGAACTCAAAAAATATGCAATAAACTTTGAAGATGAAATAGACTTACATAGACCTTGGGTTGATAAAATAAAACTAAAATGTGGATGTAATTCAATAATGGAAAGAGTTCCCGATGTTATAGACGTATGGTTGGATTCAGGAACAGCTTCTTGGGCTTCCCTGGCGTATCCCTCAAAAAAAGAAGAATTTGAGAAATGGTGGCCAGCAGATTTTATAACTGAAGGGCACGATCAAACGCGAGGTTGGTTTTACTCCCAGCTTGGAGCTGGAGTGATAACCTTTGACAAGGCCCCTTACGATCGCGTCTTAATGCATGGTTTTACGCTAGACAAAGAAGGAAAGAAGATGTCGAAGTCATTGGGTAACATAGTAACTCCTGAATCTATATATGAGGAGTATGGCGCGGATGTCTTAAGGTTCTATGTTCTCTGGACCATTCCCCCATGGGACGACCTTCATTTTAGTTGGGAGGAGGTAAGGGTGGTAAACAGAATGTTAAACGTTTTTTGGAACGCCTACGTTTTTGCTACTACATACATGCCTCTCGATGATTACCTCCCGGATGAATCTCATACTTCATATCTGAGGGAAGAGGATAAATGGATGATATCTAGAATTAATGCCCTGATAAAAGAGGTTACATCAAACTTTGAAGAACTACAAGTACACAAAGTAACGAGGGCAATTCACGACTTCGTACTGGAAGATTTGAGTAGGTGGTATGTTAGACTTGTCAGAGAGAGGGTATGGATAGAAAAGGAAGATCCTGATAAAAACGCTGCATATTATACCCTTTGGTATACTTTAAATAATCTTACCAGACTGATGGCTCCCTTTACTCCACATATTACCGAGGTCATATACCAGAACCTTATGAGAGGCATTGCCTTTGATTTCGAGAGCGTTCACATGTGTAACTGGCCAGAACACGACGAAAAATTGATAGATAAAAGATTAGAAGAGGACATGAACGCCGTAAAATCGACAGTCGAACTTTCATACTCGGCGCGCCAAAAGGCTGAACTGAAGTTAAGATGGCCTATTAAATCAATTGCCATATCCACCACGAAGAAGGGTACCGAGGCAATCAAGAGACTGGAACGCATACTAAAAACGCAAGCAAATGCTAAAGAAGTTATATTCTTCTCTCCAGAGGAAACCCATCCTGATGTTATGACCAGAGTAAAACCTAGATTTGAAGTTTTGGGTCCTAAATATAAGGGGAAGACCTCCCTCATAAAAAAGGCTCTAGAAGAGATAGATGGAGAATTTTTACGTTCAAAAATATCCGAGGGGTACCTAATTAAACTTTCTGATGGCTCCGAGGTAAAATTAACAGAGGAGGACGTCGATTTCTTCAGAGATTTACCAAAAGAACTCGTAGTAGTTGAATCACCAGAAATGAAATTATACATAGATGCTGAAATAACCCCAGAACTTAAGGCTGAGGGCTTAGCAAAAGAAGTAATACGCAGGATACAAGAAATGAGAAAAGAATTAAACCTAAACGTGGAGGAAATGATAAAGTCAAGCGTCATCGTTAAAGAAGAAATAAGAGAGCTACTCGAAGAAAATATTGAATTTATAAAAATTGAAACGAGATCAAAAGAATTACTTTTTGAGGGTTTGGAAGGGTATAAAAAAGAATGGGACATCGATGGGGATAAATACGTTATAACGATTGATAGATCTCCATTGGGATAGTCCATCGGATGCTGAACAGGCCTCTAAAGTGCTACGAATTTTTAAATCTAAAAAAGGAGGGCCAAAAACTATGGATGCAGAATATGTTGTTAAATACATTTTAGAGAATTATGAAGGGGTTGTTTTGAAAAACGCTTGGGGAGAAAAAACCCTTTTTTATAACCCTAATAATCAGTTCGCCAGAGGGACTTACTTTGTTACAGTAAAAGAAAAAGATAGCGAAAACGATAAGGCATCTAATCTTGACCGTGAGGGAGTTTATAGGGTTAACTTAGGTATCAGCAAAGAGAAATTTCTTTCAATGTTCAATGAATTGCCATCGAGACCACCAAAAAGTGGGGTGGTAAAAACAGGATATAATTTTCAAGAATTGGATAAGATTATGCTACATCCTGTATACGGCTGGGCTTCCTGGATATGCGTCTTAAACCCTTCAAAAAAGACTTTTGAACGATTAAAACCGTTGATCGATGAAGCATATTCGCTTGCAAAGAATAGATTCCAAAAAAGAGTGAAACAAGAAAGGATAAAACAATTAGCAACTTCGGACAGAAAATTTTAAAAACCATTACTAAAATGAGAGTTCGGAGTTATTTACAAGGAGGTAAAAAAATAGTATTCGAGCCTTCATGGGTTTTTGCGATTAGATAATAACGATTTAGACGAAACCCACTTAGATTGTAACCTCCTTTAGACCTTACCCAACAATCAACCTCATTTAACCTTTCATCCTTCAATAATTCTTGCTTAAAAGCGCTAAAATCACCCCCATGAGTGTCGAAGAAGTTTCAGCCGAGTCATTCTCTCATGCATGCCGAAAACAACAAGAACAGAACGGCAGTAATTGCGCCTCCAACAAGGAAGACGCCATTGAGTCCTAAATTTAACAATACTACCCCAAAAATGATCGGGGACAGGAACTGCCCGATGAAACCGAATGTTCCGAGGTAAGACATAATTCTGCCGCGAAATGCAGGGGCAACTGATTCACCTACCCACATTATGATTGCGGGGAGAAGCATACCTTGGCCTATGCCAAAAAGCGCAACCGAAACTGCGATTAAAAAGCTAGAAATCCCTAGAGAAATCGTAGTTAATCCAACCGTCCAGAAAATCATGGTAACAAGTACGATCCTCTTATAAGACAGTCTTGATTTGATTCTACCGTACATGAATGCTGTTAATCCTGCTGAAATCGCCATAACTGAAATAAAGAGGCCAATGTAAGACGGGTTTGAGATTCCAATTTTGGCTAACAATTGGGGAACAAAAACCACAATAACGTATAGAAGAATATTTGTCAAAAATATGAGTCCATAAATAACAAAAAGTACGGGTTTGCTCCTAAAAACCTTCAACACAGAATCCTCTTTATTTGATTGTGGGTGTTTTCCTTTGTGAGTTTCAGGTACAGTAATCAAAGTCAAAAAACCAAGCGGAATGCCCACCATATATACAGCAAAAGGCAAATGCCACGAAAAGGTGCCAAGAAAACCACCAATTAATGGCCAAACTGTTGCCCCGAAACTGTTTGCACTTGCCCGCCACCCCATGATTTTGTGTCTCTCCGCCCCTTCGTACAAATTGAAAATAATAATCGAAATTGAAGTGAAAAACGCAGCAACCCCAATTCCAAGAATTGCCCTACTTATAATCATAAGCCAATATGAATTAATTAATAAACCTGCACCACCAGCAAGCCCATAAACTACTAAACCGAAAATAAAGGGTTTTTTGGGCCCTATTATGTCGATAATTTTTCCAAATAAGGGGCTAAAAATTGCTATAAAAAGTCCGTGAGTGGTTATGATTAACCCCGCGTAAACTGCTTCCACACCTAGCCCCTTAGTCATTAAGGGCAGGACAGGAGCGATAATAGAACCTGCCATAACTGTTAAAGTAGCGGATGCGAGAATAACCCACAGAGTAAATTTGCTTAAAAATTTCATGCATATCCTCTAAAATACAGCTTTAGGCTATAATAATCCATTAAGGGCCTGTGCGACTTTATTTCTGTTAGTACTTTGCCATTCCAAATAGCCATAGTTAATAGTAACGTGAATAATAACGTTTATATATGCATGTATCTTGTAAAACTGGATGAATCACTTACGAATAAAAGAGAGGGTATTGGATGATTATTGTACGGAAGCCGGACGAAATCTACCAGATTGAAGGATCAATCCAGAACGGCACTTTCTACGGCAGGTGGCACTTTTCCTTTGACCAGTACTATGACCCCAAATATGCGCACTTCGGTACTCTGCGAGTCTTCAATGACGACACGCTCTCCCCCGGAGCTATTTGGCCCCTCCATCCTCATCGTGATATCGAGGTCGTGACTTACTGCGCTAGTGGAGAGTTTCGTCACGCAGACGAGCATGGAAAGGGTGGCATCCTTAAAAAAGGCTGGGTGCAGCATACGACTGTTGGTAAGGGGATGTACCACTCTGAAATAAATAACCGTCAAGATGAACCAATGCGGTTCATTCAGATGTGGTTCTTTCCTTCAAAAAAAGGCTTAGAGCCTCATGTAGAGCAGAAAAAGGTTGAAAAGAAAGACCGAACGAATCGATTCCTTCCACTGGTCTCCAACGAACATGAAGAGGCTCTTCACATACACTCTGACGCCCAGGTTCATTCGTCTTTCCTTCCTGTTGGTAACGCTCTGAATTATTTGATCAGAGAAGGTCGGGGGGTTTACCTCTATGTACTTGAAGGTGGACCCATACGGGTGAACGATAGTCTTGTTCCCACCCTTGGCGCAGCAAAGGTTACTGAGGAGGGGACCATTCAAGTAAAGGCAGAGGGTGATGCAGAGCTTCTACTTGTCGATGTCCTTCTGGTTTAGCAAAGATTCTCAACATCATATCTATTTCAAGGAGGAATATAGACGGAATTAGTAGAATGGATCCCTTTTTATAAGGAGATCTTAAAAGATTTTGGATACGATGAATACAAAGATAATCTCTGCGCATCCCTTCTCAGCTCTATTCTGGTTTCAGATTCATTAAATTTAATATACAATATAGGTAAGAGGATAAATAAAAAAACATGTATTGTACTAGGAGCCGGACCCTCTTTGGACAAAGCAGTAGATTTCATAGTTAAAAAAGAAATTAAAAAGTTCGTTATCGCTGCAAATGGCGCTATAACTCCCCTGGTTTCCAAAGGAAAACTTCCGAATCTCATAGTTACGGATCTAGACGGATCTTTTAAGGATCTACTAAAAGCAAATAAGTCAGGTGTCCCTATGATGATACATGCTCACGGGGACAACATGGATAAAATTAGAAACTTAGTACCTAGATTCACTAATATCATAGGAACCACTCAGAGTATACCTTTTGGAAAACTCCATAACTTCGGTGGTTTCACCGATGGTGACAGGGCTTTCATGCTAGCGAGTCATTTTAATGCCGATTCAATTATTCTTGGTGGGATGGATTTTGGAGACATAATAACTCCCTATTCCAAGCCAGACTTGCAGTCTAATTTAAGAGCGGATCCTGTAAAGAGGAAGAAACTCCTATGGGCAAAGCGTCTAATCGAGTATGAAGTTAAAAAAAGAAATCTAAAGGTATATAATATTTCAAAGGGCGAGAAAATCGAGGGAGTCGCAGATATAGAACTTTCTGATTTAGAAGACCTTTTAAGGAGTTCAAATTAATTAAAATTCTTTATCTCTTCCAACATCTCGCAAGTCTTACACTTATTCCTAGAGCTAGGTTCTCCACACTTTTCGCAAGTTAGAACTTTTGCAAATTGGAGTCGAGGTAATTCTACAAGAGATCCCATTATTTTATGTTTAATGGGTTGCCTAACTTCTATACTGTCTATGGTTTCCCTTATTTTGGCTCTTAAGGCATGTCCGGAGAATGGACATATTCCGTCGTAAGATGGTATCTGCTTCAAAAGAGAATATATCTTCACCTCTTTTTCGGTTAGGTCAAATAATGGTTTAATTCTCGGTAACATCTTATCATGAATTTTCTCTGATTTAGGAACGACTTTAATGAGTCTCATCCAATCTCCTCTTCCTATAGAAAGAAAAACTGATTGTAATTCATCATCTAAGTTGTGTCCGGTAGCAACATAAGAGGCTTTCAACTCTCTCGCATATTTATTTAGCAAATACCTACGAAAGATTCCGCAATAAAAACAACCTTTTTCAGGTCCGAATTTATCTACAAGATCGTCCAACCTAAATCCGAATTCATCGTAAAAACTCAATTCTATAATTGTTATATCTTCTCTTAACTTATCGATGATTTTCCTTGATCCATCTCTGTATCCTTTGATACCTTCATCAACGAATATGCCGAATACGTCGTATCCAAGGGATTTTAAGATGTTTAACATTACAGTAGAGTCTTTACCTCCAGAAATTCCTATACATATCTTTTCGTTCCCTATTTTAAACTCCATTATCCTCTTTTTAACGGTATCTTCAAAAAAATCGCAGAAGCAAGATTCGCATAGCCATTTCATCAAAGACTTCGAGAAATACACAGGCTCAGAATTGCATTTACACATCATTTTTTAACCTTCAAATAATTTGTTGAAATTTTATAAAAATATTATCAGCGACCTGTCGGCCATTAGGGAGAAATATTTAGAGAAAATAAAAAAATAAACCGATCCGCTAAGTCGTTAACTTTTTTAAAAATTTTTTCAAAAGTCTTATATCCTACTTATGCAACCAATAGTTAAGCAAATCGAGACTCTGGGTATGAATTTTGCAAATCTTTTTATCGCTGTAGTGTGGTGGGGATGGCGGCTATCTACCAGCAGGATGAGGATCTTAAACTGATAGAGACGTACGCTAACATACATGACGTTGTGCAGAATTTACCTGATTCTCTTTATTCGAAATACCAACTAGGTTACTTAAGAGAAATTACCGAAAATCTGAGGAGATATCTCAAACTATATTTATCTAAAGGTAGAGACGTAAAAGAGATTGAAACGATGATTTCCACTGCAATAGAAGAAGTAAAAGATAGGAGAAAGTTTTTTGGATTGAACGAAATTGTTCCCTACTTTGAAAAAAAAGAAATAAACTTCTTAAAAGAGCTTCATAAAAAGGCATTGGATGTTTCAATACTCGAGATATTGAGGAAAGAGGGAATACTCACCCTCAAAAAAGAAAAGGAAGAATCTATAAAAAGGAGTATATGGCTCGGAATAGAACTTAAAATGTACGCTACCTTGGGTAGCATTGAGATTCCTTCCGAGACTAATTTTTCAGAAGAAATTATAGAGAAGATATCGAAGGAATGTGTTAAAATTATATACTTCCAGATAAAAAGCGAGAGAGAAAAATATTTAAGGCATTTACTTCGGTTGCTTGACCTCAAACACAAGGCTGGTATCTATCATTTAGATCAAGATCTCTGGCGTTTTTTTGTTGTAATAGAAGCGGATAGATTGCTCGACATTCGCGGTGAATTTGTTCACGACCTGATAGAACTTTCGACATTATTCGAGAAGTTAAGAAAGTTAGGAGAAGAAGTTACCGTCGAAAAAATTGATAAATTACTCTCCACAGATCTTTAAGAAATTTTTAAATATTTCCGGACCCTTGGGAGTATGAGCCACTTCTGGATGAAACTGGACACCAAAAATATCTTTGTTCTTATGCATCATAGCCTCGTTCTTACATACCTTAGAATGGGCTATTATCTCAAAATCATTCGGGGTTTCTTCTATTTCATCCATGTGAGAAGTCCACGCAATTATTTTATCTCCAAATCCTTCTAAGATGCCGACAGGCTTATCTATTATTATCTCAGTCTCTGCATATTCTCCCTTCAATCCTGTTACCACCTTCCCTCCGTAAGCCCTTGCCATGAGTTGATGTCCGAGACATATGCCAAGTATAGGGAGATCTAATTCTCTTACAACGGATTCACAGTTTCCTATTCTATCTAAATCCGGACCACCACTTAATATAGCTCCAATTGGACCTATATCTATTATTTCTTCCACAGAAATAGTATTTGGCACGATCTTTGCTTTTACATTTAAATAACGCAATGTCCTATATATCCTGTGAGTATACTGTCCGTGGTTATCTAAAACTAAAATTTCTACCAAAGAGTACACCCACTGAATTACATAGTTAAGAAGTACTTATGTATCATAGTGTCTTCGGTTAGTTCTGGATGAAAAGCAATACCAAGCATATTTTTATCTCTAGCCCCTACAATAAAATTTTCGCATTTTGCCACTATCTCTACTCCCTTTCCTACATCAAGGATAACGGGGGCCCTTATGAAAATCCCTAATATTTTCGACTTTTTTGGTAAAAATTCTATTTCAGCCTCAAAAGATTCTCTTTGTCTTCCAAAGGCATTTCTCTTTACATTAATATTCATAAGTTTCAATAAGGGTTGTTTTGTCTTCTCTATGTCTCCGTTTCCTTCCTTGGCTAGAAGTATTAAACCTGCGCATGTGCCTAAAACAGGTATACCTTCAGAGATCTTCTCCTTTAAGGCATCGAACATCTTGTTAATAACGAGCAACTTTCCTATGGTGGTGCTCTCTCCTCCTGATATTATGAGCCTATCTACCTTTTCCAGTTGATCTTTGTTTTTTACGATGATAATGGTTGGAGTAATCTCTAACTCTTCACAGGCTTTCTTAACAATATCTACGTGCTCTGAAACATCTCCTTGTAACGCGAGGATTCCTATGTTCATTACCAACCTCTCACCTGCAACAACTGATCCTCAGGCAGAGTTTTTATGTCTAATCCTCTCATCGCCTCTCCAAGATTCTTTGATACTTCAGCCAAAATATCTGGTCTATCATAATTTGCGGTAGCTTCTACGATCGCTCTGGCTCTCACAGGCGGATCCTGAGACTTGAATATGCCTGAACCAACGAATACACCGTCCGCTCCGAGTTGCATCATTAAAGCCGCGTCTGCTGGTGTAGCGATACCGCCTGCAGCAAAGTTTACCACGGGCAACCTCTGTAACTTAACCGTTTCTTCTAGTAGTTCCACAGGGGCAGCAATTTCTCTCGCAAACTTTTCCAATTCGAGTCTATCTTTGGATTTCAGATCTCTAATAGTTCCCATAATGAGTCTCATATGCCTTACGGCTTCCATTACGTTTCCGGTTCCTGCCTCTCCTTTTGTTCTTATCATTGCCGCTCCTTCATTGATCCTCCTTAATGCTTCGCCCAAATCTCTTGCTCCGCATACGAAGGGAACCGTAAAATTCCTTTTATCTACATGAAACTTCTCGTCTGCTGGAGTTAGTACCTCGCTCTCGTCTACCATATCTACGCCCAAGGCTTGCAGGATCTGCGCCTCCACGAAATGACCTATTCTAACCTTCGCCATGACTGGAATGGTGACCGCTTCCATAATCTCAACAATCTTGGCAGGGTCTGCCATCCTTGAAACTCCGCCTGCCTCTCTTATATCGGCTGGAACCTTTTCCAACGCCATTACAGCGACTGCTCCTGCATCTTCTGCTATAATTGCCTGCTCGGCATTGGTAACGTCCATTATTACTCCGCCTTTCACCATCTTTGCGAATCCTCTCTTCAATCTCTCTGTTCCGTGGATTCTCATACCAAGACCTCCGAATAAAACTTATGATTTAGAAAATTACGTGATTGATAATTAAGTTTTCGGTTGTCGACATACCAATTAAAGAATCTTTTGTCGAAAATTTTGGCGATCTAATTATCATTCTTTCTTTTTTATCTTTGCAATATCTCCTAGAGTTAAAGATTTCGTTGATGGAGTTGTGCTTAAGGGATCGCCACCAATTTCTTGTTTGATATTTATCTCCAACAATCTCTCTATTTTTTTTAGCAAATCTTCGTTGGGGGTCATTTTTTCCGTTTCTATCCTTGCAATTACTGAAGATTTTTCATTGACCCTCTTTGATAAGTCCTCTTGAGTCCAGTCTCTTTTTTCTCTAGCCTTTTTTATAATGGTTCCATAATTTTCGATTAACTCATATTCTTTCTTTGAAACCACCTTCGGTTTCGGTTTTGAAGGTCTCTTAGGCAATGGTTTAAGACCTTTAACGCCTCTACTTTGTTCCGCGAACTTTCTGCATCTATTACAAACCTTCATCTCGGTTCTTTCGATAAAAACAAGCCTGGGTTGACCTCTTATCTCTGAGCCGCAGACCTCACAATACAAAGTACCACCGCTTTCATTTTTATATTTTAGAAGAGTTAATATAAAAATTGTCGAGTTTTATGTGCAGGGTGTTGACAAAAAACTTATAACAAAAGAATTCCAAAAACAGTAAATGGAGGAGCGTAACGTGACGAAGTCAAGTGAAACCCCAAATATGAAGGATAAGAACACAGATGACTTTTCAAGATATTTACTTAATAGGGTAAAGCAACTTGAAACCGCATATACCCAAGCAAAAGAAGATCATAGAAGATTAGAAAATGAGAAAAAATATATCGAAAGCGAAAGAATGCGGATGGAAAGGGAAGTCCGCAGACTCAGGAGCGAATTAGAAAGATTAAAAAGTCTTCCCTTGGTTGTGGCTAACGTAATAGATGTATTGAACGACGATAAAGTAATTGTAAAAAGCTCTACAGGTCCTAATTTTGTTGTAAATATTTCTCAATTCATAGATAAAAAGAAGTTAACTCCAGGAGCTCGTGTTGCTCTTAATCAACAATCATATGCAGTAATTGGAGTTCTACCAACCGAGAAAGATCCTTTCGTGAGAGGAATGGAGATCGAAGAACGCCCCACTACAAAATATGGCGATATAGGAGGTTTAGAGGACCAAATAAGGGAAATAAAAGAAACAGTAGAGCTCCCTCTTAAAAGACAAGATTTATTTGAAAAAATTGGTATTGAACCGCCTAAGGGCGTGATGCTATACGGTGCGCCGGGTACAGGTAAAACTCTTCTAGCAAGAGCTGTAGCACATGAAACAGACGCTACATTCATCAAAATAATAGGATCAGAGTTAGTCCAAAAGTACATTGGAGAAGGCGCAAGAATGGTAAGAGAAATTATACAACTTGCAAGAGAGAAGGCTCCAAGTATAATATTCATCGATGAATTAGACGCAATAGGCGCAAAAAGGCTTGAGAGCGCAACAAGTGGAGACAGAGAAGTTCAAAGAACGTTGATGCAATTGCTCGCAGAGATGGACGGATTCGATCCCAGAGGAAATGTAAGGTTTGTTGGAGCAACAAATAGACCTGACATTTTAGATCCTGCTCTGCTCAGACCTGGTAGGTTTGACAGACTCATAGAAGTAACAATGCCAAACTACGAGGCAAGAGTAGAGATATTTAAGATACACACCCGGAACATGAATATTCAAGATGTTGATATAGAAAATCTAGCGAAAATCACTGATGGAGCAACTGGCGCAGATGTAAAGGTTATTTGTACCGAAGCAGGTATGTTCGCAATAAGAGAAGAAAGAGATACTGTCTATATGGATGACTTCCACAAGGCCATCCAAAAGGTCTTAAAATTAGATCAAAAAATTCCAGGGGTAAAAGAGTCCGTTGGAATAATGTTCGGATGATCGCTCCTCCATGATGAAATTTTGTGTTCTGATACTAGATGATGAATGATGGGCGAACTGATCGGAGGAATTTCTCGGATTTTTTCGGAAATCGGGGGATAAAATAAACCGCTAAACAAAAATAATACCCGCTTAATGTGGGTTTTAATTATTTTTTCAATATTGATGTGAGGTGAGTGATGGTGATTTATTGATTTATATTTTTAAAAATTTGATCAAAATTATTTTTTGATTCTGCTACACGTAAATTTTCAGCCATTCCAACTGCAATCTCGAATTCATCTTTTTCTAACGCATTTAAAGTGGCTTTGGCAACTTCTGAAGGATGGATTCCTCTGTTTGTTCTGCCCCTTCTCCCATGGTCTAATTCAGTGTCAACTATTGGAGAGATTATTTCAAAAACTTTTAATGGAGTATTTTTCAACTGATGCCTTAAAGAAATGCTAAAAGAGTGAATTGCAGCCTTTGTTGCACAATATACAGGCATTGAAGCTATTGGAACAAAACCCAAACCAGAAGAGATATTTATAATTGCTGCTTCTTTTTGTTTTAATAGAGTTGGAATGAAAAGTGAGGACAAATAAATTGGCGCCTTTAAATTAACATCAATCTCATCTTCCCCTCTTAGCTGATCAGGACCTTTTTTTAAGTCAATCGCTCTCTGGATGCCTGCATTATTGACCAAAATATTAATATTTTTAAAATTCGAAATTACCCAGTTAAATAAGGATTCCCTTTCAGTTGGTTTTGTCACATCGCAAACTTTTATGTGTATTTGAGGCAGTTTCTTTTTTGCTTCTTCCAGTTTATTTTCTCTTCTCCCACAAATAATTACTTCATTACCTGCATTTACAAAGTGTTCTGCAAGAAAAAATCCTATGCCCGTTGCCCCTCCTGTTATTAAAATTGTATTACCTCTAATTTTCATAAATTGAGTACGAGAAGATATTATTTAAATTTTATGAATTTTAACTCTAACAAAAGTAAGATGGTCTTTCTTCTTTCCCAATTCAACTCAACGTGTCTTCCCAGTTCGCACATCCAGAAGTCTGAGTTAAGGTAGTCCTCCAGATGTTCTTTGGTTCTCTAGAGCCTGTAGACTGCTCCGCAGGTGCACCTGTATTCGAATTCTCTGGCATCCATAAAAACACCTACTATACATTCAATACATAAGAAGTTTAATGGTGGTATCACTGTTTTAACAATATAATGCCGGTATTGACATATAACCCCTTAATATAAGGGCTTTAATAGGTTTTAGTATAAAATCATATACTTAAATAAAATGAGTTTACTGTCTGTGACTTTACTTTGGAAAGGTGAGAAAAAATGAAAAAAATATCTGTAAAAAAAGCTCTGCATTTATCAAAAGGTTTCCCAACGTTTGCCGAAAAGGTTATAGCTGAATGGGGAGTGCCGGGAATGGCTGTGGGAGTTGTCAAGGACGGTGAAGTCATTTACATGAATGGCTTCGGCTACAGAGATGTGGAAAAACAGCTTCCTGTAACTCCCAAAACCCTGTTCGCCATCGGCTCAACCACAAAGGCATTCACAGCAACGGCAATTGGAATGCTCGTAGATGACGGTAAGCTCGATTTGGATTCGCCGCTGATCGAGTATATGCCCGATTTTCGCCTCTACGACGATTACGCGACTCTTCATACCACCCCACGCGACATTCTCTGCCACCGAACGGGTATGCCGGGATACGATCCCATTTGGATGTTATCTAGTAGGAGTCGTGAAGAATACTACCACCGCCTTCGCTTTCTGGAGCCTAACGCATGTTTCCGGGATATCTTTCAGTATAATAATTATATGTACATGATTACTGGAATATTGATTGGCCGTCTGGGCGGCGGTTCTTGGGAGGAATTTGTCTGTGATCGTATTTTCAAACCTCTCGGTATGCAGCACAGTAATTTCAGTGTTCTCGAGTCAAAGAGGGTTAATGACTACTCCCAACCCTACATAGCATTTTCAGGAGAGTCGGTAAAAGTTCCTTTTCGAAATATTGATGCATTCGGTCCTGGCGGG
>CAYFZR010000003.1:0-27692 GCA_964347835.1 uncultured archaeon | reverse complement strand
AAAGTTCTCTACTTCCGTTGTTAGCATTAGTTGTCCACCCCACTGGGCTCCGGCAACTACAAGAGTCTTCAAGTTGGCCCTGCTGTTATAAATAGCAGATGTTAAGCCTGCTGGACCAGAACCAATAATTATCACATCATACATATTATCACCCCCAACTTGATCGAGAAAAAGGAAAAAAGCCCAATACACCACCACGGTCTGCCAGTTCATCAATCCTAAGGTAAATTTTTTGAGTACAACTCTGTGTCAGGATGGAAGGCGTACCAAGCAAACCAAAAGTCTCTTTCTTTAACAATCTCTTCTCCCGTGTCTAAGTTATTTATTTTTACAATGCCTGCATCGTCCCTTTCTATTTTTATCCTTACTCCATTAACTGTATCTTCTATCGTCTTCAATTCTTTTAAGTCATCTTCTCTATATGCTTTGTAGACGCCGTTTACCTCTATACCGAATATGACTGTTTTGGGATGTATTCTATCATCTCTGCCCTCGACTGGAAACAGCAAAAAGCTATCTTCATAGTAGTTCCCATATGGGTCTCTGCCATAAGGTCTGGAAAATCCTGTTTCTTGGCTCAAAACTTCAGAGTCTGGATGCGCAATCTTCCATTCTCTCCAAGTGACGGTGTCTATTGATACGGGAGTTAGTTTGGTTCCTGTTAGTTCGCCAACAATCGCTAGACCATCGATCTGGGTCCAATATGAGTCTGTTTTTCTGTCATACATAACTAAGTTCGAATTATACAGTTTTCCAGACGTCCCAAACTCAACTTCCTCTTCATTTATCATTCTCTCATAAGCAATGCCGGATCCGCATAACGGACAATATGTTATCAAAATTGGGTCTTCTGCAATTTCATCATTAACAATCTCGTGCCAAACCATTATCTGTAAGGGATAAACCCTTTTTACGCCTTTATAGATAATTGCTAGGACTAATTCATTGTCTTTTATCCATTCATCAGCTTCTTCCACTGTAACATATTTTGGATTATCTATCGATGGGATCCCATCTTTAGGGGGGCCTCCTGAAACAATTTTATCCGGATCAACAATATATTTTGTCTCAGTCTGCTTAGTTTCTTGAATTTCACTCCCTCCAAGGCATCCTGTAATTGCAATTAAACCGATGACCAAAAACATTGTTATTTTTAAATTCATTTACCTCCCAACCACGTTTGATGAATAAGTGCAAGGAGAATTCTAGCACTAATATATACGTTTTACGGTTATACATCTTGAAAAAATTGCTCCAAGCAAGAGATTAACCAATATTTCGCCTGATACAGCTAGCTAGATTTTTTTCATTAACTATCCAAATATTCTGAAAACAATTACTAGATAATACAATGAAATTACAAGCATTATTATTCCGGCCAGTAGATTAATCACTCTCTTATATCTTGTTAAATAATCAATTATAGTCCTACTTTTTGTAGCAGAAATAAGTGAGAAGAATAATAGTGGAAAGCTTATCCCAATGCCAAAAAATATGAACTTCAAAATATTTGTAATGAAATTCACACTAAGGCTTGTCACTGTAAAAAGAGCAGCGATAAATAAAGGATTACAGGGCACGACAATAGCACCAAAAAAGAAACCGAATATAAATGCACCGTATAAAGGATTTTTAGCAACCGGGGCATGTACTTTTGGAAGAAACCTTCCCACATCGATATCAAATATCAACAAAATGCTAATTATTAACAATACAGTAAAGGCTAAGGGAGAGACTACCCCTATGACTTTTGTTAAAGATATTTGTAAAAACGTTGTGAATATTAATCCCAGCAACATCATGAACAAAATGACCCCAGAAGATATAATTAGGCCAAAAAGGATAAGCAGTTTCTTGTTTGATTCATTTGCGGACAGCATATTAGAAAGATAAACTAAAAAACCAGGATACAAAGGTAAAACGCAAACTGCTGTTAGAGGAGTAAGTAATCCTAGCAAGAATGATGTTAAAAAATCTGCTAAAACGCTTGCTATTTTAACATCCCCTGTCTATCTCTGATTTTAATGTATCCGCAGATTTAACCCCTCTTCCCAAGAATCTTGTGGACTGATCTTCACAAATGAGTACAACAGGAGCACCGGGGGCATTGACAAATGCTATGCCAAATTCATCTATTAAAGCCTTAGTCAATTCGATTGGGGAGACAGCAAAATACCAATCAAAACCGTTGTTGTTTATGTGTTCTCTGACTTTAGCTTCGTCTTCATTAGGGTCTGTGTCCAATGATATGTGGATTATTGCATCGCCTTCAATTTCTTTAAGCTTATTTATTTCTTTTTGCTGTTTCAAACATGTTGGACACCACACAGCAAAACTTTCCAATAAAATAGGCTTGTCTTTAAAATCACTAATCTTAAATTTTTTACCGGTTGCAACGTCAGTAAGTTCTACATCTTTCCAGTCAGCCGGGAATTCTTTTTCTCCTGTCTCTTCAACTGCAGGTTTTTCGGTTTGTTGAGACTGCCCAAGACATCCTATAAAAAAAAGGAGTATAAAGATTAAGATTATAAGGAAAAGATTTTTTCTAGCAGTTTTATTTTTCATAATAATCCCTCGTCCGATTTATAGGATCCTCTTCTAATTTTTGAATATTAAAGAACAAAGTTAATTAGTATTTATACTATTGGCTTGTCCGTTATCAGCAGTAGGCACACCTTGAGTCTTGGTTGTAAGAATACGTAGAAAATTTCAAGAACGTCTTAATATTCATACGCTACACACAAGATAAATACTTCTTCAAACAAAAATATATATGGAGATTTCTTATGGAGGATCTTACAGAGGTTACCCTTCGATCAGCCTTTGACATGTCTGAAGTATTAGAAGCGGACGCATTACTGATATTCGTAGAAAGTGAAAGGCTGATAAACCTCATTGATGAGATGAACAGGGATAAGAAGATAATCATTACCACATCAAAGGACAATGTGTTTAATTACTATGATAAAAAAGGTTATAAAACTATAAAATTATCATTGGCTAAGATGGGTTCTCTGGCTAAACTAGAGAAGGTATTAGCCATCGCCAATTCGTTCGGCTACCTCAATGAAGGTGATACCGTAGTGTCAGTTTTCAATGAGTCGGAAGATATGGATACCATTCAGGTTAGAAAGGTAAGAAGCAGCGAAATGACCGAGTTTTATGGATTCTTAACAAAAGTAAAGGGAATAGAACACGGAGTTATCGATTCTATACTTGAAATCGCCATGGAACTGGGCAGAGAAGGAAGAGATGGGCAGAGAGTTGGTGCCTTATTCGTACTGGGAGACGCAAAGGATGTATTGGAGAAATCAACTCAACTCTCCTACAATCCCTTCGAGCATCATCCTCTCACAATATATGACAAACAGATAAAAGAGATGCTGAAAGAATACTCTCGTCTCGATGGAGCGTTCGTCGTATCCGGAAGAGGAGAGATACTCTCGGCTCATAGGCTTCTTGAGATATCTAAAGATGAATTAGAAGTTCCGAAAGGACTGGGAGCTAGACATACCGCTGCAGCATCGATAACAAAACTTACAGATGCGGTAGCAATCGTAGTATCTAAAAGCAGTGGATTAGTAAGAATTTTTAAAGAAGGGAAGATAATATTTGAGATTGATCCACAGAAATCTTAGTCACTCTCTATCTTTCTCTGCTCTGAAATTTTTTTGGCAATTTCTTTGAGCGTTTGATTTTTGGACATATTCTTGTCAATAACTACCCTTCCGCTCTTCTCCCACCAAGACTTGGGGTAGCTCTTCTCTTCCTCTACAACAGGTTCCAATCCCAGTTTAATGCATGCGTTTTTGATCTCCGAAATCTTGGGATTCGGAACCGCGAAATTTTTAGGTAAACGTCTGCCTTCTTTTCTTGTTTTATTAGAATCCAAGTAAACAGGCCAGACGATTATTCTTCCCATTGTTTTTACCAAGTGATCGTAAATTTCATAAACGTTTCTGTCCAGTAAGTTCTCATGAATGGCCTAACCGTTTTGATTGTAGGTGTGGTACTCATAATATTAGCAATTGTAGTATTCAAGATACTGATTGAAATCCTGAGCATGGTTAAGACGCTTATCTTGAACACGATAGTTGGTCTTATTGCATTGTTCGCTCTAAATTTTATCGGGTTTAATATCCCAATTAAGATTTGGTCAATAGCAGTAACAGCGATATTCGGTCTGGTTGGAGTAGGAGTGCTGTTAGTACTCAGTTTCTTTAACGTAATTTGACGGAATATTATGTTGAAGAAAAAAGATACTTTTTGCGGATAAGAGAGGTTGCCGAATTTTATTTGGGAAAATCTTTGATTTCCCGATTATACGCTAATTGTGCAGTGCGTTGGCGCACCGAGTGAGCTTTAGCGAGTTATTCGGATTCCCATGAACCTATTAGAAGTTCTTCAGCCTCTATATCAATCATTTTCTCTTTTGGAACTAGGATTCCTTCACAGTGGTCTTCGTCTAGTTTTAAAATTATTTTCTCATATTCTAGATCACTGCCGGTTTGGATCACGCTCTCCAGAAGGCCAAGACGAACGCACATTACTGGGATGCCCCTACTCTCCAAATCTAGGCAGAGGGGCCTGTAGAAACAACTATGATGGGTTATTTTGATTTCATCGTCATTTCCAGAAATTTTATCTTCTTCATGCATGTATCCTTCATTGAGACAGTCTTCAAAATACTTCTTCGTCACATCAAAAGGTTTTCCTTTGGAGATATCAATGTCTGATTTTCTCTTTAAGTATGCACGCCAGTATTCTCCAGAAGCGAGCAATATTTCTCGGTTAACCTTTGGATAAGCAGCCATAGTCTTTCCGACGCCATATGCCCAAGCTAGAGATGTTCGTTTAAAAAGATCGATAACATCAGCCTTTTTCGGCATTTTTCATCCCCCCGTTATTTGATCGACGATGGTATTTAAATTTCTTGATTTTTTAACTTTGATGAAAAATTTTCTATTCTAGGATCTTCTTTCCTCTAACAGTAAAATTTAAATAGTGAAAATAGTATTCAGCTTAATGGAAAAGACCAGATTTTCAAAAGGTTCTTATCCGAAAGGTTTAAAAAAGTTTAATCCTTATAAAACGTGATTTAAGGAGATATTATGAAAAAAAATCGAGCAGATCTCCACACGCATTCAATACTGAGTGATGGAGAATTGTTACCGAGCGAATTGTCAAGAAGGGCATTTATATTAGACCATTGGGCTATAGCAATTACTGATCACGTGGATTTTTCGAATATAGAATACGTAATCGAGAACACATCAAAAGGCACGGATGGACTATCTGAATACGTTGAGATTGAAATTATAGCAGGTGTAGAGATCACGCATGTACCTCCTAAAACCATTCCTAAACTTGTAAAAAAGGCACGAGAACTGGGTGCTAAGTTAGTAGTGGCTCATGGTGAGACTATTGCTGAACCCGTTGAAAAGAATACTAACAAAATGGCATTGGGATCTGATATTGATATACTCGCCCACCCTGGTTTAATTACATACGAGGAGATGGAGTTGGCGAAAGATAATGGTATATTCTTGGAGTTAACCTCTCGAAGGGGACATTCAATCACAAACGGGCACATAGCAAAATTAGCCAGCGAGTTGGGAGTTGAGCTTTTGGTAAATACTGACGCCCATTCGCCGGACGATCTTATAAACTATGATACTGCGATGCAAGTTGCCATGGGATCTGGACTGAACGAAAAAGAAGCCTACAGAGTGGTGGTTGAAAATCCCAAGACACTTTTGAAAAAAATCTTATAATTATAACATGTACCGAAATTTCGAAATTCTAATTGGTAATCATTCCTAAGGAACCTAGAATGATTATTTTTGATATAGATTTAATCATTTTTTCTTTACTGAATAAGTCTCTCCTGGTGCGAGTATTACTACCTCGACTTCGGGTACCAACGATTTCACACAACGTGAGAAATGTTCTGGATCCTGTTTTATTAGTGGAAAGGTGTTGTAATGCATTGGTATTACCACTTTTGGTCTTATTAATTCCGAAGCCATTGCCGCCTCTCTAGGACCCATGGTGAATCTGTCTCCTATCGGCAATAAAGCCACATCAGGTTCATATATCTCACCTATCAACTGCATGTCTGAGAAAAGAGATGTATCGCCGGCATGATATATCTTTAAACCATCAACATTTATCACAAAACCGCAGGGATGCCCTCCAGATAAATTAGCATCGACTATATCGGCGGAGTGTTTTGCCTCCGTCATGGTTATTTCCACATCATCAATACAAATAGTCCCCCCAATATTCATGGGTTCTATCTTTTCGATCCCTTTCTGAATTGCGAAAACTGTTATCTCATAAATGCCAACCAATGTCGAGTTGTGCGTTTTAACAATCTCTATGGAATCGCCTAAATGATCTCCATGTCCGTGGGTAATACAAACAATGTCTGCCCTACCTATTTCATCTAAACTCACCCTAGCCAAAGGATTTCCCGTTAGAAAAGGATCTATGATGATTGTTGTTTTGTCAGATATCCTAAAACCTGCGTGTCCCAGCCACTGTATATTGACCATGGTGCCACCCCAAAATTTTGAATGTTAATATGTAGCATGCTTGGTCTACTTATAATCTTCCTAATGTAATATACAATTATATTTGCTAAAGTGTTTTATTTAAAGTTACAAGCAATTCTTTGGTTTTTTTAAGTTCTTCTCCATATCCAGTCCAGTTACCTTGCTTTAAGTGTTCTTCAGCCTTTGAAAAGTGGTATAGTGCTTTTCTAACCATTTCTTCTATCGTCAAGGCTTCAAGAGGTTCTTCTTTTGGCTTAACTCTTGGCGCACCGAACATCTTGCTCAGGGAGTCGGATAGGCTCTCTTCCATTACAACCCTCATACCAAAAGAAAGGATTACTCTTTTCAGTTCTGGAAGCTCTCCTTTTTCGGCTCTTATGTATAAGGGTTCTGCATAAACGATGGAGTTTTCGATGGGTATAGCAAGTAAGTTGCCTCTTATCACTCTAGAGCCCCTCTGACTCCATAGGGATATCTGTTGAGATATCTCAGGATCTTGATCAATCCTCGCTTCTATCTGGAGGGGACCGTAGATTAACTCACCCTTAGGAAACCTGAATAAAACCAGTTCTCCGTATGCTTGTTGATCGCATCTAGCGCCCATCCATGCGATCATATTGTCCTTTTTAAGAGGAGTATAAGGTATCATGAGCAAGAATTCTTCTCTTTCTTCCCCCGGAAGTTTCATGATTATGTAGTAAGGCGTCATTATCTGTTCTCTTTCTTCGTATACCTCTTTAGGTACATCCCACATGTCTTCTTTGTTGTAAAACACCTGAGAGCCCTTCATGTGATATGAACTGTACATTTCTACCTGTATTAAGAAGAGGTCTTCAGGATACCTTATATGTCTCTTAAGGTCTTCTGGCATATCATCGAAGGGTTTGAAGATATCCGGGAATATTTTAAAATAAGTTTTAATAAGAGGATCTTCCGTATCGATTATATAGTAGGTCACATTACCGTTGTAGGCATCTACGACGACCTTTACTGAGTTCCTTATGTAATTGATTTTTCCGTAAGGCTCTGAATAGGGGTATTTATTTGTAACCGTGTATGCGTCTACGATCCAGTAAATTTTTCCTTCTGAGATTACAACGTATGGGTCACGATCATAGTCTAAGTAGGGAGCAATTCTTGAAGTCCTCTCATTGATATCTCTGTAAAACATGATCTTGCTTTCTGGAGTGATGTACTCACTGATGAACAGTTCAAAATCACCGAATCTAAAAGTCATTGCCAGTTTTCTAAGGAAAGAACCAAATTCAACTCCTCCGTTTCCTTCATAATTAGTGTATACGTTTTCGTCTCCTTTAGGATAATCAAACTCTCTAATATCGCCTTTAACGATAACATAATAATCAGTCTCTTCTCCGTAGTATATCTGAGGTCTGATAATCTCGATATCTTTTGTTGTTGAAACAGGAGGAATGTCCTTTATTATTAACTCTGGGAGTCCTTCTTCAGTTGCTATATTGACAGGACTCATAACAACTCCGTAACCATGTGTAAATACCGAATGCTGGTTTACCCATGTTTTAGCCCTGGCTGCTAATTTCTCAGGTAGAAGTTCTCTCGCAGAGAGAACTACTTGCCTGTAATTGCCTTCTATTTCGTATCTGTCTATGTCGATATCATGAAATTCATAGTAAAGCCTGATTTCTTGTATCTGGCTATAGGTTGCTTTTAACGGTCTGTGATCCCATAACCTTATATTATCTATTGTGGCTTTGTTTCTCTCAATATCCACTAACGTAAGATTTGCTGTGGCAGGAAAAGGTTTTTCCTGTACCTTATCTAAACCATAGGCTAAGTTAGTATACTTTATGTTGTATTCAATGTACGGCGCTTCTAATGCGAGTTCATTCGGCTGTACTTTAAATTTCTGGAATGCGCCGGGGAATAGAACAAGCCCGAAAATAAAAATGATGATAAAGAGCACTATTCCAATTAAGGGGAGATTTATGTGTTGAAATTTAGGATATAAAAAGAAACACAATGCAGCGAAAATGCATGCTGCAACCATTAAAACTAGAACGGAGAGGATAACATGTGTGTCGGTATAACCAGCGCCGAAAACAACTCCACGAGTAGAATAAAGAAGTTCATAACGATTTAAATAGAATCTCAATGCTAAGATTAAAAAAATGAGCCCTCCTAAGAGATAATGATGACTCATTAAAGTTAAACCGGGCGGTCTAAAGTCAGAAAAATATTCAAACGGAACTCTTTGGGTGTATAAAGGGACTACAATAACAATCACGAGGGCGGAGATTGCGCTAAAGAATAGGAGGTTCCACAAAAACCAGTAGAAAGGTAGAGTAAACACATAGAAACCGGTGTCTTGATAAAAAAGTGGATCATTGATCCCGAAGGGAACTTGGTTGAGGTAAAGGAGGATAGTTTTCCAACCTGAGGCAGCGACAATTCCGACGAGTAAACTAAAAACACCTATTGCAGCATAAATTAATCGGTTACTCTTTTCGTGAACCATTTCAGGAATTTCATATTTTCTCATAAATCTTACCATAAAATAAAAATTTATTGAGGTGAAAGCAAAGAAAAAAGCAGCGACGATAGTTCCTATAACTATCTTTGTTGAAATAATAGTCCAATAAACAGAAGAATAGTTCAGCGCATCAAACCATAACCATTCGGGGTAAATCTTAACAAAAGAGATTATACTTATTATTAGTAGAATAACGATAACGTACTGCAAGAGGTTGAGTATTCTCATTCTAATCATTTAGACCTTTCGACTCATATATGAATTATTTGTATCAATTATTTTCGTTGAAAGTCGTAAATATTTTCGACAAATTATTATACAACATTCACGTTACAATAAATGAGGGCGCCTCATCTCAAACCTCCCCACCTGGCGCCCTCTCACATGCTATAAGATTTATTTTATATATTCAAAAAAATTTGAAGTAATGACAAATCTTATAAAATCACGCTGTCACATTTAAGTTAGATTTTTATGTACGAGGAGAAACCCGAGGAGAGACTTGTAATATTACCATTGACCGATGCCAATGCAAAGAAGATCTCTCAGACCCTCGCTAACGTTACGTCTAGAAAGGTATTAGAATTATTGTGCGAAGAGGCATTGTCCTCAAAAGAGATCTCCGAGAAACTCGAGATCGCACTACCTACCTTGCATTACAACATAGAAAAACTGTTGGAAAGCGGTTTGATAAAGGTTAGAGATATAAGGTACAGCAAAAAAGGCAGAGAAATAAAGGTTTACGAACCCACGAATAAATTCATTGTTATCACACCCGTAGAAGAAGAAAAAACGAGAATTCTTCTTAAACAAGCTCTCTTTGCGGTTTACTTTTTACTGGCAGCAACTTTTTCAGGCTTTATATTTCAGAAACTTTATTATCACTTCCTCTATGGAGCATTTGTACAAGAACCCACTTTTGGGGTAGCAGAGAGAGTTGCAAAAGAAGCAGTGCCATTAATGGAAGAAAAAGCTATGATAGCAGAGCCTATTGAGCCTAATTTATTTATATGGTTTGTTTTCGGCGCCGTATTTGCTCTATTATTGGTGGTCATCTGGAGAAAACTGTCAAAATAATTGATCAATTTACTCTACGTATATAACCTTACCAAAACCACAGATCCTGAGTTGACCATAGGGGAGTTCAGGTCTCGTTAGAAATATTGGCTCATTTATCTCCGTTACAACAGGTTTTTCCGCTTGCAATTCAAGCTCTGCTTCTTTACCAGGCTTAATCTCCTTATCTAATTTTACGATAACGGGAATGAATTGAAGCCCTGCAGAGAGATGAAGTCTCTGACCATCTTCTATATCTTCTTTGTAGAAATCAAAGACCTTTAAATTGCAATTTATTCCTTGAGACTTCTTCAATGATTCCGGCTCACAGAAGACTGTTCCTCTTGGAATTTCCCAGGGGGTTATGTCCTTAAACCCTATTCCGACTCTATCTCCTGCCTTTGTTTCATCCAATTCAGATCCGTATGATTGGATCGACCTAATAAATACATCTTTACCTAACGGTAAAGCCTGAACGGTATCATGGACGCTTACTTTGCCACGTTTTATTGTTCCAGTGGCAACTGTATTTGTCTTTACTTCAAAAGCATGGTCGACTGGCATTTTAAAGGGACCATCTTTTCTTTCGGGCGTTTCTATCTTCAATAATTCGTTTTTTATGTCATCGAATCCTGTATCTATTACGGTGGATGTTTCTATCATGGGAAATTTCTCTAAGGAAGTGCCTTTAATCAAATCTTCGATCCCTTTTTCTAATTTTTTAAGGGTGGAGGAGTCGCAGAGATCTACCTTAGTTAGGGCTATGACACCACGATCAATATTTAGAGAATCTAAGACCAATATATGCTCTCCCGTCATTGCTGTCAAACCATCCACCGCGGATACAACAAGAATCCCTGCATCAATTATGCTAGCTACTTGAAGGGCTGGCTGAACCTTTTCAGGATCTCCTGGAACATCTACGAGTTCAACGATCCTTTCACCCAGTCTAAAACTATAAAATGCTATATCTGTTGCTGTGCCTTCTCTTTCAGATATTTTTTTTGCGATTGTTGTCTTTCCGTGATTGTAACTACCAAAAATTCCAACGTGGAGTATGGACATAAGTTAAACTCGACCTCTGAACTGATAAATCTTATGAGTTGACTTAATCGTAATATTTTAATAATTCTTTTAACAGTTCCGTGTCTATATCTATTCTATTTGGAATATTTTTTTCTTTTAAGCTTTCTCTTTCGTTAAAAGATGTTTCTAGATTGTATATTTTCTTTCCAATTTCTTCTAAGCCAATTACGTCATAGGAAAAGCCTGTTACAGCGTTTAATATTCGCGCGTGCATATCTCCTATGAAGTGTCCGTACGCCCTTTCTGCGAAAGAACATATAATTATGGAGTCCCTAATCGCGCCTGTATATTGAGATCTTTTTACCGCGGAGACAATTTCTTCGGGAGAAACTTCTTTTACCAACCCAACGTATTCTACTGTGGGTCTGAAATCATGATGACTCGATCCTCTTACAGATGTAAGGTATCCCAGTGCCACGCTTAAAAGAGTCGGAGAGTGACCAGGTAACTCTAGACCTCCGACATGCATCGCATAATCTACGCATTTTTTCTTTTCTGAGAAAATCTTGGAACCTTCTGCAAGAAGATTGCCGATGCCTTCTCTTAACGCAATTTTTGAGACCAACTCTTCTAGAGGTTCGTCTCTTCCAGATAATTCATAGTAACAGGCTATGGTAACGCCGCAAGATATTGTATCGATTCCGTATATATTGCACAAATGATTGGCATTTAAGATTGATTTTTTGGATATATTATTCAACAAAGAACCAAAGGCGTATATTGTTTCATATTCTGGACCGTCACAAATTATATTATCAATTTTTACTGTTTTTCCACACGCAATAGGACACATTGGACAGGATCTAACTCTTATTTTTAATTTGTTGAATTCCTCTCCAGAGATTTCCTCGAAACCTTCGAGGCTTAATTCCTTCCAGTTATTAGTTGGAAGTAAATTTCTCTCATTAAGATACTCTACCAGCATTGGAGTTCCGTATTTTTTTAATCCTTCCATACCTTTGCTTTTTTCCTTGAAATCTTCAATAATATTCGATATTTCATCTATATCGGCTACGTTCACTTCCTTATTACCTTTTACTACGATAGCTTTCAGGTTTTTAGAACCAAAAACCGATCCTAACCCTCCTCTTCCAAAAAATCTATTTTTTGATACGACGTTAGCGTATTTTACAAGGTTTTCTCCTGCTATACCGATACAGACGCTCTTAAAATCTCCGAAGTCTTTTTTAATCGCATCTTGAGTTTCATACGAATCCATACCCCAGTAATCTGTAGATAATATTTCTATATCATCGTCTTCTATTACTATGCTCTTCGGCTCTTTTGACCTACCCTTTATCACAATTCCATCATAACCTGCACTCTTCAACTCAGGACCGAAGTCACCTCCAGAGTATGAATCGAAGAATGTATTTGTCAGTGGAGACTTGGATGCTAATAAGTACTTGCTTGCCATCGGAATTTTTGTTCCATTAGCGGGTCCTGTGAATATCAAAATCAAATTTTCAGGAGAAAGAGGATCTATTTTTGGCGTTAATTCTTCATATAATATCTTTACGCCAAAACCATTTCCGCCTATGTAATTGTATGCGGTCTCCTTATCAATTTCTTGAACTTTCACAGTTTTTTCCGTCAAATCTATTCTAATGATCTTTTTTGAGTACCCCTTTGGTTCCATGTTATTATTCCTCGTCAAACATTTATTGATTTATTCTTAAGTATTATTATGCTCTATTCAGATCTCGCAGACATCTTCGAGAAAGTGAAAGATACAAGCAAGAGATTAGAAAAAGTGAAAATAGTAAGCAATCTATTAAAAAATTTGGAAGACGAGGAAATTCCATCTGTTGTTTTACTTACTTTGGGGAAAATATTTCCTGAGAGAGATCCAAGGGAAACAGGCGTTTCTTCACAAACAATAAGAAAAGTTTTAACTGTTCTAGCTGGATTAAAGAGAGAAGATATTGTGGAAGCCCACAAAAAGACTGGAGACTTAGGCGGAGCAATTGAAACGCTACTGGATAAAAGATCTCAAACCACTCTCAGGGAATCTGAATCTCTTTCTTTAAGCGAGATACACCAAAAACTTATAAAATTGTCAGAGTATCACGGAGCAGATTCTATGAAAAAGAAAGAGAGAACACTCTTTGATATTTTTGGGAATTTAACTCCAAGAGAAGCAAAGTATGTCATTAGAACGATTTTATTTTCTATGTACATAGGATTCAATGTTGGTTTGATGGAAGAATCAATTTCAAAGGCCTTCAATGTAAAAACAGAGTTAATAAGGAGATCAAACCAGATAGTTTGCGATTTAGGTGAGATCGCCTTAATAGCTAAGCGCGAAGGTAACGAAGGCTTAGAAAAAATAAAACCAAAACCATTGAGACCTATTAAACCTATGATGGCAGTGAATGCATCGTTGGATGAATTGAAAGGTAAATTCGCCTTTGAATACAAGTACGACGGGGCCAGAATCCAGTTGCACAGAAGTTACGATAAGATAAAAATCTTTTCAAGAAGATTAGAAGATGTAACACATGCATTTCCTGAAATTGTTTCAGAAGCATTCGAAAAAATTGAGGGTAAAGAATACATTATCGAGGGAGAAATTATACCAGAAAAAGGAAAAGAGAAGTTGCCTTTTCAAGAACTTCTCCATAGATTGAGACGAAAATATGGTGTCGAAGAGAAACTGAAAGAGATTCCTATCACATTCTATGCTTTTGATTTGCTGTACTACAAAAGCCCATATTATGCTGATTCTCAAGTAAGAAAACCCTTTTTTTCAAGGAGAAAGTTGCTGGAGAATATAATTAACGAATCAGATCATATAAAACTTTCCCATCAAATCGTAACTGATGACATGAGTAAGATTAGAAAATTTTTTGAGAATGCAGTAAAGCGTGGATATGAGGGTTTAATGGCAAAAAATCTCAGTGCTAGTTATTCTCCTGGAATAAGGGGTAAAAAAATGCTAAAAATAAAAGAGGCTTTAGATACATTAGATTTAGTAGTAGTTGGAGCAGAGTACGGTGAGGGAAGAAAAAGCAAATATTTGAGTAGATTCTTCATGGCATGCCTTAACGATGAATTTATACCTCTCGCAAAAGTGTCTTCAGGATTAACCGATCAAGAACTAGAGTACATAACCGGGAGGCTAAAAGAAATAATCATCTCAGAGAAAGGTAGAATAGTTCAGGTAGTACCTGAAATTATATTGGAGGTAGCATTCAGCGAGATTCAAATTAGCAAAAAATATGCATGCGGTTATACATTAAGATTCCCCAGAATTAGAAGAATAAGAGAGGATCTTTCAATATACGATGTTGATAGTTTAAAAAGAGTGAAAGATATGTACAAAATCCTGAGGAAGCGCACATAATAAAGTTCAATGCGCCTCCTCTAGGATAGGGGTGGTTTAGACGTTACTTATGAGATACTTCAAAGTAACAAAGAAAGCAGAGGCAAGAACGCCTATAAACAAGAAAAAGAGAGTATATGCAAAAAATTTAGTCCCAATAGAAGCATCTTTGATGATTGGCCTCCCATAAGCATCCACTTCGTAATCCCATTTCAAAGTTGCCACCTGTCTAATAAGGAATCTTACATGAATAAACAATTTTCATCGACAAAAATGTATAAAAAGAAAGACGTTTATGCGAAATTTGTTTTAAAGTCCTTATGGTACAAATCTGTTATAGACCCTTACAATTATGTTAGATCTGCCCTTAAATACTCATTCGAAGTCTTTAATTGAAGAAATAATGAGATCCGTAGGATCTTCCATTGTCCGTTTAACCTTTTTTGATAGTTTTTCGAAATCTTTCTTGGTCTCTAATAATTCAATCGATTTTTTTACGATCTCATCTGGGTCATATAATTTAAAGGCTAATCCTTTCTTTATTATAAAGTCGTCTGAGACAGGAATAGGTCCAGAATAACAATTTATTACCGGCGTGCCAAGTAAAGCCGCCTCTCTGTTCATCGTTCCTCCAGCCCCTATCAACAAATTTGTAAATGCAAGTAAACTTGGCGCGTCAATAGCTCCTTCGGGCATGATAACTCTGTTTCCAAACTCCTTTTCTATTACACTGCGTTGTTCTAGATATCTGGGTAACACAACAAGTTTTATATTGTCTAAATCAATTAATTTATCTATTGTAGGAAATAAAACCGAATTCGATAACATATAGGAAGATTGCGGTTCTGTTCTGATGACAACAATCTCATCTTCATTCTCTAAACCTAAATCATCAAGCACTTTCGAATTTGGATCAAATTTTTTGAGATACACATATTCAAATATCCCATCGAACAACCTGATTCCTTTTGGATCAGCGCCGCAAGATATTAATTCTCCCATATCGGTTACACTTGGAGCAATGACTCTATCACTCAAAGGCAATCCAAGCTTACTCTGTGCTTTGGCATGAATATCGTCTATAAGATATACAACTGGCTTTCCAAGTCCAAATCCTACCTGAGAGGCTGGAGCAGAATGTCTTGACACGATGACATCAGGAGGATCGTCTTTAAACATATTCGTAAGTTCTAAGGTTCTTTCGAGTCTTATCGAGAGTTTTTCGCCCAATGTATTCCCGCCATGAGAACCTACAATTGTGTGAGGCATACTCGCACATTTTAACAGAGAAGGAGTTTCTTGGTAAGTTCTCCCTGTAATAAATACTTCGTGACCTTCATTGCTTAGAGACTTCCATATATTTTTGAATAGGAATACGTCCGGCGGACAAATGATGTCGATCCATATCTTCATAGCATTTACCTTTATCGGAATAAATAAAAGATTTTCCCTTAGAACTAATCTTTTTATACAAGAGACCCATCAAAACCATTGGTGAAAATCATGGTTGGTTTTAAAAAACTTATTTTTGAAAAGGAAGATGGAATAGCAATTATAAAATTAAATAGACCAGATTTTCATAATGCAATAGATGAAGAAACCTTGAGAGAAATTGAAAATGCAATAGAAATAATTAAAAACGACCATTCAATTATGGTGGTGATTATAACCGGAGTAGGAGATAAGGCTTTCTGTTCGGGGGCAGATATACATTGGATGGAGAGTTGGGATGACGTGAGTTATTCTAAGAGGGGTCAGGAAGTTATGAACAAAATCGAAGACCTTCCAAAACCTGTGATCGCCGCTATAAATGGATACTGCATTGGAGGGGGGATGGAAATTGCATGCTCCTCTGATATTAGGATAGCATCCGAAAATTCCCGTTTTGGCCTTCCAGAAGGTAGATTGGGCATAATTCCGGCCTGGGGAGGCACGCAGAGACCTGCCAAGATAATGGGTCCTTCAAAGACGAAAGAGATGCTTCTCATTGGAGAGTTAATGGATGCCGGAGAGGCTGAGAGGGTAGGATTAGTAAGTAAAGTCGTGCCACAGGAGGTTTTAATGGAATCTGCAATTGATATTGCCCATAAAATTGCGAAAAATGCGCCCCTTTCCTTAAAAGCGTCTAAGGAAACCGTAAACAAAACCATGAAGACTGGATTGGAAGAGGGTTTAAACTTTGAATCAGAAGCAATGCTAGAATGCTTTTTGTCTGAAGATAAAAAGGAAGGATTTAAGGCTTTTTTTGAAAAAAGGGATCCTATGTTCAAGGGGAAGTAGGTATCAATTATAGTAGATTCTAAAGTAAAATTAAGTTCTAAAAGATAAAGCCGGCAATATATTTATCTATAAATTGTTAAATATCAGATCCATGACATTCGTTAAAAGGACTGAGCAGATTTCTCTTTCGGGCATAAGAAAGATGTTCGAACTCATTAAAGAAGATACGATAAATCTAGCGCTGGGTGAGCCAGATTTTACTACTCCAGAGCATATATGCGAGGCAGCGAGAAATGCATTAAATACTGGTTTCACCCACTACACATCAACTTTTGGCATAGAAGAGTTGAGAGAAGCAATCGCAAATAAACTAAAAAGAGAAAATAACTTGGATGTAATTTCTGAAAACATAATGGTTACCTGCGGAGCAAGCGAGGCTTTACTATGCGCGATTCTCGCTTTGGTAGAGAAAGGAGATGAGGTGATAATTACAGATCCCGGTTTCGTATCTTACGATGCCTGCGTGAAGATTGCAGAAGGAAAGACCGTTTACTTGCCTGTTTATGAGGAAAATGAATTTTCTTTGTCATCTGATGATCTTACCGAAAAAATTGACAAAGGGACCAAGTTACTGATAATAAACTCTCCAAACAATCCGACAGGATCTGTGCTTCCAAAAGCAAATCTTAAAGCAATAGCAGATCTTGCAGAAGATCATGATTTTTTTGTATTGTCAGATGAGGTGTATGAGAAGATATTATATGAAGGTGAGCACTATAGCATAGGAAAATGGATAAATGATAGAACGATAACCGTAAATGCGTTTTCAAAAACTTATGCCATGACAGGGTGGAGAGTAGGGTATTTAGCGGCTAGTAATGAGTTGATGGAAGAGATACTTAAGATACATCAATATACAAGTGTATGTGCTTCTTCTATTTCACAAATGGCGGCTTTAGCAGCATTAAATGGTCCGCAGGATTTTGTTAATCAAATGAGAGATGATTTTCTTAAGAGAAGGGACCTAACAGTAAGTAAAATTAACGAAATAGATGGATTTTCCTGCATAAAACCAAAAGGGGCGTTTTATGTCTTTATAAATACATGGGGCTTGGGAATGCTCTCTAATGTACTGGCAGATTATATATTTGAAGGGACCAATGTCCTTACCGTTCCAGGAATAGCCTTCGGGAAAAACGGAGAAGGATATTTAAGAATCTCATATGCCACATCTATCGATAAAATATCTTTAGCTTTGGATTTAATCCAAGAGTCCGTAGAGAAACTGAGGTGATAAGAATGTTTGAATTACTTAAAAGACTTTCTGAGGCTTCTGGTCCATCGAGCAGTGAAGATAACATAAGAAACCTGGTTTATGAGGAATTGAAAGAACACGCTGATAAGATAGAGAAAGATAGATTAGGCAATCTGATTTTTATCAAGGAAGGTAAAACCCCCAAGGTTATGTTAGCGGCTCACATGGACGAAATAGGCTTGATGGTGAAGTTCATAGATGAGAAGGGGTTTGTAAGATTCGTAAAGGTTGGAGGCTTCTTCGACCCATCCCTTCTAAATCAGAGAGTGTTGATTCATGGAGAGAAGGATGTCTACGGTGTTATTGGCTCTAAACCTCCTCATTTGTTAAAAGAAGAGGAAAGAAAAAAGGAGATAAAGAGTGAAGACATGTTCGTAGACGTTGGTGCATTAGATCGGGAGGATTGCAAGAAATTAGGCATAAAGCATGGCGACCCCATAACTCTGGAGAGGGAAATGGTTAAATTGGCAAATAACCTCGTAACAGGAAAGGCATTAGACGATAGAGTAGGATGTGCAATCTTAATAGAGACTTTTAAAGGTTTAAAAATCGATAATTCCGTCTATGCAGTCTTTACCGTGCAGGAAGAAATTGGTTTGAGGGGCGCCACCGTATCAAGTTTCAAGATAAATCCAGATGTTGGAATAGCGATAGATGTAACTTCCGCTGGTGATTATCCAGGGATAAAGGACCACGAATCCCCCATACACATAGGAAAAGGACCGGCTATCAAGATAGCAGACGGAAGAAGAGAAAGTTTAGGAGGAGGCTTAATCTCACATCCCTTGGTTAGACAATTACTCGTGGAAACCGCAGAAATAGAGGATATTCCTCATCAGGTTGAGGTCCTTGAAGGAGGAACTACGGATGCTACAGCAATACACCTATCTAGAGAAGGCGTACCATCGGGAGTACTGTCCATACCTACGAGGTACATTCACTCAGCGGTTGAAGTCTTATCCCTCGACGATGTCGAAAATACAGTAAAGTTACTTAAAGCCTCTTTGAAGCGAATAAATGAATACTTCAAAGACTAAAACTTTCAGGAAAATTTTGTATGGATAATTCCAAATCCATTCTAAAGGAAAGGTGTATACAGTTATTAAGTATCATAGAACAAAAAAGAATTTCATATCCAGAATTGATAGACATCTTAGAATTAGTTACCTTAGACCTCGAGGTAAAAAAAGAGGTGATTAGAGAGGCACAGGAAAAGGGTATTTTAAGAAAAGAAGGTAAAAACATTATATTGTACAATTTCGAAGAGCAAAAATTTAAGCCCAATATTATAAGAAGAGAATTAGAGGATAGATGTAGACGTTGTGGAAGAACGATAACGAAGTGTTATTATATAGAATTCTTAGATAGTGAACTAGGTCCATACGGATCTTCGTGTATTAAAAAATCTGGATTAACTCGAAAAATTTAAGAAATAATACGTGCCCCATAGGAGAAGATAAAAATGGTAAAGATACTATCACCTGTTTACAGAGTATACGAATGGAAACTGATGCAGGAAGTAAGAAATGGCCCCATACCGAAGCACGTTGCAATTATAATGGACGGTAACAGGAGGCTTGCTAAGAAACTAGGGATAAATCCATGGGATGGTCATGAATTAGGTGCAAAAAAACTTGAAGAAGTTCTAGACTGGTGTCTCGAATTTGGAATTAAAGTGATCACGGTATACGGATTTTCTACAGAAAATAAAGGTAGATCAGATGCAGAATTAAAACAATTGATGAGCATAATTGAAAGAAAGTTTAACGAGGCATGTTACTACAAAAAGATACACAAAAATAGGGTTAAGGTAAAGGCTATTGGTAGGATAGACGAACTACCAGAAGAGGTTAAACTAGCAATCAAGAGAGCCGAGGAGGCGACAAAAGATTATAATGACTTCTTCCTGAATGTAGCAGTACTATATGGGGGCAGAAGGGAGATAGTGGATGCAGTTAAAAAGATATCTAATGCCGTGCTATCTGGAGAGTTAGATCCTGAAGATATAGATGAAAAAGCCATAAATGAAAACTTATATACAGCGGGACTCCCCGATCCGGATCTAATAATTAGGACGAGTGGAGAAGAAAGGATAAGTGGATTTCTCCTTTGGCAAGCCGCATACAGTGAGTTTCACTTTTGTGATACCTTTTGGCCTGTGTTCAGAAAGGTTGATTTCTTGCGAGCGCTAAGAACCTATCAGCAGAGGGAAAGAAGATATGGGCTTTAGGGAGAGTTATAAATTATGAAGAAAACATACTGGTTTCTTATCTTATTACTACTCATCTTGTCACTCTTGATTAAGCCCATGCTATCTTTAAATGTAACATTAATCTATGTAAAAGGATGCCCGTCATGCGAGAGAGCCTACGAGGTCATGGAAGAAACTAAGATAGAAAATGTAACTTACAACGTCGTTGATTGGTATGAGGTCCCCGATCTGGTATCCGAATATGGACAAAAATGCTGTCCCATGTTAATAATAGGAAAAAAGGTGATATCAGCCTCTGAACTTGAAGAAATGTCCAAACAGGAGATGAGAGATACCTTAGTGAGAGAGGTGATGTATCAAAAGATAAATATAACCAATATAACCAAACCACAAGACGATAGCACCATTAGAAAATTCGTTTTGAATCCTTACGTCGTATTTTCTACAGGATTTCTCGCAGGTTTAAGTCCATGTACCTATGCAGTATGGGTATTCTTGGTTTCTTATTTGATAGCATCAGGTAAGAAGAGATTTCAAATGATTTATTTACTGACCGCTTTCTGCTTAGGGATATTTGTTCTCTCAATGTCTCAGGGTTTGTTGATATTATTCCTATTTCAATCGCTTCCCGAATATACAGGAATCTTAACGTATATACTGGCAATATTTACGGTATTCCTAGGTCTCTGGTATATTAAAGACTATGCAAACCCGGAAAGTCGATTATTCAAAACGCCTGACAGTGTGAAGAGGATGGTGGGTAAATATACAACGAAAGCAACTCTTTTATCTGTATTTCTCTTAGGATTCGTCTTCAGTTTTGTAAAAGCACCGTGTATAAGCGGCGTATACATTGCTATTGTAAACGCCATTGCCAAAGGACATAATGTAGCGCAGGGAGTGCCGTTATTGATCCTGTACAACATAGGTCAAACTATTGATGACTTCTTACTGGGAGTGGGAACAGTTATCTTTTTGAGTCCAAAGGCGCTGGATAAATTTAGAGAAGAAGAAAGACCCATATTCAGGCTATTCGCGGGTATATTAATGATAATCCTTGGAATACTGCTATTGACCGGTATTTTGTAATTTTTAATCAAGCACTGGAGATATACTCTTCTATGCCCTCGAATACCCTCTCACAGTAGTTGCATCTCAGGCTAACCGGAGCAATATTTTCGATAAAAAATTTGGTTTTTATGGGTTCGGGATCGTTTGTAATACAATCAGGATTTGGACACTTCAAGACTACTTCTATAGTGTTCGGAAGTACAACCTTTCTTTTTTCTATTACCTTGTAGTCCCTTATGATATTTATTGTGGCTTCTGAGGAGATCAATGCTATTTTGTTCACTTCATCTTCGGCTAGTTCTCTACCTTCTATCTTTACTATATCTTTTGATCCCATCGTTTCGCTAGGCACGTTCATCGCAACGGTAACGGTAGTTCGAAGAGATCTATGATCAACCCCCAATATTTTTAGTACTATGAGGGCTTTTCCCTTTTCGATATGGTCGATTACGGTTCCGTTTCTTATCTTTTTAACCCTCAATTCCTCTTCCATTAAAAATCAACTCCTAAAACAAGACAGAGTAGAGCCATTCTCACTATTAAGCCGTTTTGTACTTGTTCAAAGTATTTTGCGTGGTTTGTGCAGTCTAAAGAGGGATCTAGTTCATCTACCCTGGGAAGAGGGTGTAAAACTATGGCATCGCTTTTTTCCAAAATTTCTGCTGACAACCTGTAGGTTCCCTTAACTTTTTCATATTCGCTCGGGTCAGCGAATCTTTCTCTCTGAATTCTTGTCACATATATTACATCAGCATTGATCGACTCTTTTAAATCATGAACTTGTTTAAAAGATAAATCGTACGACTCTAAATCATTTACAACGCTCTCTGGCATCTCTAATCCTTTTGGAGATACACAGATCATATTTGAATCATAATGAGCAAGGGCATAGGCAAGAGAATGGACTGTTCTACCATATTTGAGATCCCCTACAAGAGCAATGCTCAAACCATCTATTTTACCTTTTTCTTTTTTTATTGAATATAAATCTAACAAAGTTTGAGTAGGATGTTGATTTGCTCCATCTCCTGCGTTTATAACAGGTATCTGGGCTACTTCGGCAGCCCATCTTGCTGATCCCTCTTTTGGATGTCTAATTACTATAACATCCGAGTACCTTTCAACGGTCTTTATCGTATCGGCGAGCGTTTCTCCTTTTGCTAGAGATGCAGTCTCCCTTTCTGAGATGCCTACCACTTTCCCTCCCAATCTATGCATTGCACTTTCGAAAGAAAGGCGCGTTCTTGTACTTGGTTCAAAGAACAAACTCGCCAATACCTTTCTGAAAGCGAAATCAAGATTTTTGTCTGATTCAACAATTTTCTCCATTCGCCTGCTTTTATCTAAAATCAACTCAATATCTTCTCTTGAAAGGTCTCTAATCGAGATGATATCTCGACCATAAAAACTCATTTTATTCCACCTTTCTCGCAAATGTGATATATCCTACATGCCCGTAGAGTACAGATTTGCTTCTAGTTCCCTTTTTTCCAACTTCCATCTCTCTGGTTGTGCTTTCTAACGTGACTACGTCTGCGAATCCCGTAGAATCAATAGACTTTCTAGTTTTCATCACACTTTCTATGTTGGTTGAATATACAGCCAAAAAACCGCCAAGAGTTAAAGAAGTATGAGCATGGGGGATAGCATCCTGGGGGTTTGATAGATCTAAGGTGACAAGATCCACACCACTTTCTTCAAATCCTTCTCTTACGTCTTTTACCTTAACCACCACATTCTCATGACCGAGTTCTTCAATATTTTTTTTGGCGATTTTGGCAAAATTTTCGTTTATTTCGTAAGAATAAACGGTACCTGGCTTAATTACGTTAGCAAGGTATGAACAAAGTAATCCTGAGCCAGTGCCCGCATCTATAACATTGTTTCCTGATCCGATGCCTGTGTAAGCTAGAATGAGACCTATGTGGGTTACACTAGGAGCATTCGATACTCTCTTTATACTTCTCATGTAATCTATTTTCTTTGGAGGAACTGCGTAAAATATACGATTAAGGTGAGATCTGATTTTTCCTCCTTTAAAATCCTTTAAATTAATTATTCCATCTTTAGTCTCTACTTTATCCTCCTTTACTATCCTCTTTTTTCCTTTCCTATCAATTATGAGCCAACAGATTTCTACCACTTCCAGAACAATAAAAATGCTAGTATCGTGAGTACTAATGCTAAAACAAGTACGAACTTAGCGGAATCAATATCCGTGGCAAAGACTATGGGTATGGGTCCAATCAGAATGACTCCTCCCCCTCTTACCTCTGTTTTTTCGTCTTTGTCCGTAGAACTGCTTTTAACTATACTGAATACAATTCCGGCAGTTATAAGCAAGATTCCAAGAATTAAAAATAATATTCCCAGTCCTACGATATTGATTCCCTCCATCATATCCCCCCAAAGTATAAATAAATAGGGTACATGATCACATCAAAGTGCTCAATTCCTATTCATTAACCTTATGGTGTTGAGATGGTAAAAAGGATTAAGATTCCATATGAAAAACTTATGGTTGTCCCAATTTTTCTGTTACTGTCCTCTATAGTGATTGTATATTTTTATGGACTCACCCTAGGTGTAGATTTAAAAGGAGGAACAACTGTTACTGTTTTGCTTTCATCCAGTCCAACGCCTCATGATATTGAGAATCTTTTGGAGACACAACTTCAGATATCAGACGTTGTGGTGAGAATCACCCGGCCTTGGGGAGAGGAGAATAGATATGCTGAGATTGATTTTCCTTTGGGTAAAGAAGAATTGGATATGAACAAAGTAGAAGAGATACTCTCGGAATATGGTTCAGTGACTGAATCAGTATCATTTGGAGCATCTCTAAGTAGATCTTTCGTCCAACAGGGGAAGAGGGCGATATTAATCGCATTCTTTTTTATGGCAACCGTAGTTTTTCTAACATTTAGAACAATTGTGCCTGCTCTCGCGGTGATTTTAGCAGCGCTATCAGATATCATTGTTACACTCGCAGTTATGAGTCTCTTAAAAATACCTGTTTCACTTGCATCTATAGCAGCACTGCTGGTACTGATTGGGTACTCGGTAGATACAGATATATTATTAACTACACGCGTTCTAAGAAGAAAAAAAGGCTCGGTCGATGATAGAATTTGGTCTGCTATGGAAACTGGGTTGACCACTGGGGGGACAACAATTGCAGTCGTTTTGGTAATGTACGTGGTCTCAAAATTTTTGGTTGTCGAGGTCATCGATCAGATAGCAAGCGTTTTATTCATCGGATTGTTCGTGGATATGATAAATACATGGATACAAAATGCTTGGATAATTAAGATTTATGCTGAGCGTGGAAAACGATGAAAGCCGAAGATTTTATTCGCGACAGAAGAATTATAGTTCTTTTAGTGTTTTTGGCTGGATCATTCACTCTTATATTTTCAAAAGGTTTAGTGATGGGTCTTGATCTCCAGGGAGGGACGAGAATTATTGTAGAGTTGAAAGAAAGTCCTGAAAACAAGACGATGATCCAAGTAAGAGAGGAAGCAATTGATGTCCTGAAGATGAGGTTAAATGCTCTAGGTATAGGGGATATAACTCCAAAACCCTGGGGAGACCGCTTTATTTTAATTGATGCGGCGATAAGAGGCAAAAACGAGAGTCAAATGATAGAAGAGGCAAATATTATACTCAATATACTACAGGAAACGGGTGTTTTTGAGGCAAAAGTTGGCAATAAAACTGTGTTCACAGGAGAAGATGTCGTTCAAGTATTTCCAGTTAGAGTATCTGAGATTCAAACGACATCAGGAACCTTATACAGGTGGGAAGTCCCCTTTGCTCTTTCTTCTGAAGGAGCAAGTCGTTTTGCGAACGTGACAAGAGGAATGGAAAGTTACCTTGATCCGGGCGAAGGGAAGAGTTATCTTGTAAAACCCTTAGATATGTACTTAGACAGATCTTTGGAATCTAGTCCGAGAATATCCGCTGATTTAGCGGGAAGAATCGAGTCAAGAGTGGAGATAAGCGGTGTAAACGCTTCTCATAGGTTCGCATTCAAAGAGGCAGAAAGAATGAATTCGATACTGACTTCTGGGCGCCTTCCCGTAGAGATAGAGATAGTACAGAAAAAGAGCGTTTCACCGAGACTCGGCGAGGGTTTCATAGAAGCCTCGAGGATCATGGGTCTTCTTGCTGTTTTCATAGTTGCAGTTATCATATTCGCCAGATATAAAGAGAAAAAGATCGTTATACCATTAATTATCACTTGTATAAGTGAAGTAGTAATAATTTTGGGTTTTGCATCCTTCATTAGGTGGAACCTAGATCTGGCATCGATAGGAGGTATAATAGCAGCAGTGGGTACGGGAGTAGATCATCAAGTCGTTATTACAGATGAGGTGTTGAGAGGAGAAACAAAAAGGACGACCTATGGAATAAAAAAAGGTATTGACATGGCATTTTTCATAATACTCGCGGCTGCTGCAACCACAATAGTTGCCATGATCCCGCTATTCAGAATTATAGATGTAAGAGGGTTTGCCTTAACCACAATAGTTGGAGTATTCTTTGGTGTATTCGTCACGAGACCGGCTTATGCGAGGATCATTGCTATCTTACTCAGAGAATGAGTTTTTAAGTAGCATGGTATGTGGAGGAGTTCGTATCTACCATGACGAAAAATAAAGACGAAATAAAAAAGAGGATAGACGTTGAGTTGGGTGATTCAGGGAGGATGATATTGCTGGCCATCTCCCACGGCGCAGTTAAGATGAAAGAGATTAAGGCCATGACAGGACTATCTGAAAAACTGATTACGAGAAGATTAGAAGTACTAAAAATGATAAAACTGATCTCAGATGAGAATATTCTTACTAAAAAAGGAGAGGAGTACGTAAAGATAATAAAATCACAGTTAGAAGGCTCAAAAGATAAATATTAATGGAATGTTAAAGACAAAAAAATTAAAATAGAAATCTACATAATTCTTATGACGGTGTATACAATGAAAACTAATTCAGTAAAAGCAATTTTGTTTACTTCTCCTTATTGCGTTGTATGTGAGATCCTTGCATCTCAATTGATGGACATTGCGGAAGACACCAAGATTCCGTTGAAGGTATATATGGTCGATGTGGTGGATTCCCCCGATGTAGCAGGGAAATATGGTATAAGAACAGTTCCTACCACCTTTATCGGAGAAGAACGATTCGAAGGAACCAGAGACGACGAGGACATCCAAGAATTGTTGACAACTGCGTTTTGCGAACGCCAGATCTCTCCATTGGACGAGGATGAAAGGCTGATCCAAGTCGCTAAATCGTATCCTATGTACTGGTATGAACTTGCGAGCAAAATTAACGCAATGGTCAAGGATTCGATAAAAAAGAGTATAAAAGGAGAAGAGATGAGAAAGATGGGCGATAAGGCTACCATGCATCTCATAAACACTTTAGGACTCTCATTGATCGAAGAGACCAAAGGGAAGAAGATAGGTCACATACTGAAAAGATCAGCCAACTTGGTAGCCGATGCTTGTTTTGAATCTGTTGATCTGGAGGGAACCGTATCTCTTGAATCTGAGATTAAAAAATATGCTGAGAAATTAGGATTAGGAAAAATAGAAGTTGTTAGGGACACACCTGAAGAAATAGTATGTCGTGTTCATGAATGTTATCTATGTGTATTTTTCGAAGTTCGAGATTTTGAGTTAGACTTTCCGTATTGTTTGTGGATGGGCGAGTTTCTCCTAGCGATTTTCTCACACATTGTGAACGTTACTGCATTCAGAGAAGTTAGATGTATGGGTATGGGTGATCAATACTGCGAATTCGAGTTGTACAAGGTCAGGAAACCATAATTTTTTTAATACATATTATACAACAATTCTACGTATAAATATGTACAACAAAAAAGCTTATAAAACCCTTAATAACATACCCAAATTTAAGTTGTTTGGTGGGGGTTCATTTGACAGTAGATGTTGATATTGCACTAGCAGCGATTGGAGCAGGAATCGCCATGGGAATGGCAGGCGTCGGCTCCGGAATAGGTGTTGGAATCGCTGGCGCGGCAGGAGCAGGTACTATAGCAGAAGATCCAACAAAATTTGGTATTGCAATTATATTTCAAGCGCTCCCTCAAACGCAAGCAATCTATGGCCTTCTAACATCAATCCTTATCTTACTCGGCACAGGATTAATAGCAAGAGCGCCTAGCGAAACTTTTAATTTACTCATGGGTCTTGCTTCATTGGGAGCAGGTTTAGCAGTAGGTGTAGCAGGTCTCTCAGCAATAGGACAGGGTATAGCGTCTGCTAGTGGCATAGGAGCAACTGCCGAGAAATCTGAAATGTTTGGCAGAGG
>CAYFZR010000002.1:0-47380 GCA_964347835.1 uncultured archaeon | reverse complement strand
CTGAAGTGATTTTTGAGCCAGAAAGAGGCTATGGAAGGGCTTGTTTGGCAGGAGTTAACCACATAAAAAAATCTCCGCCAGATATTGTCATTTTTATGGATGGAGATTATAGTTATTTTCCTGAGGAAATTGATAAATTGATAAAACCCATCATGAACGGCGAATACGACTTAGTTCTCGGATCGAGAATCCTGGGCGAAAGAGAAAAAGATGCTTTTCCGCAACATTCAATATTAACGAACAAATTGTTCTCCAAATTAGTTTCTTTCATTTATAAGATTAATTTAACTGATATAGCCCCTTTCAGGGCGATTAGATACAGTTCTCTTATTACTCTTCGAATGCAGGATAAGGGCTATGGCTGGACTGCGGAAATGATAGTAAAATCCGCGAAAAGAGATTTAAGAGTTTTAGAGGTCCCAGTGAAATATAGAAAGAGAATTGGCGAGTCTAAGATTACTGGAAAGCCCCTGGAAAGTATTAAAGCCGGAATAAAAATCACCTACTTAATATTTAAACACATAATTTTCTAAATTTAAACTAAAATGGCCCAAAACAGATCACCAAAGATTACTGAAATAAATAAGCCAATAAACAGTGCAGGTCCGTAAGGCATTCCTTTTTTCACTGTTATTTCATTCTCTAATTTGTTCTCTTTTACTAGTTCATTCAATGTCTCTATTTGCTCTAATGTCACACCCGCTGCGCTTGTACTACTTACTATCACATCTCTTGGCCTAAATACATCGAAATCGCCATTAAGCGCTTTATCAACGATCTCCTTTATACCATACCCCTTTTGTCTGATTATTTCTCCATTCTTAATGTAAATAGTCTCTCCAGAGATTTCACCTTCCTGCAATTCTGAAATCCTTTTCTGATCTACGAGAATTTTTGTTCTGGTAACGCCTGCAAATGTTATGAAAAATTGAACAAACAAAACCATAATGAAAATATAAAACCAAATTATTACGATTCTGTATATGTTTGTATAAGAGAAGATCATTAGAACTAAAAATAATAATGTCAGTACACGTCTTACCTTGATCTCAAGTCTGTAAGCCAAGAAAAGCATAGGTAAGACTATTATAAATGCGTATCTCAATCTAATGAGGCCCGAAATAAGTACTCCGGTATATCCAAAACCCATGATTACCAAAGACGCCTCCACAATAACTAAAGGCTTTGAAAATGGCTCAAATATCTTTTTAAGATCCTCTTTTTTATTTCTGCCGATGTAAAATACGAAAAATAATAGGAAGGGGGCAATCCCTATCACACTATTAATAAATATCGTTAAAAAAAAGGGATAAGGGGCAAAACCAATTATAGGAACGGGCGAAAGAGATGGGTATCCGGTAACATTGGGAATGCCGTAAGGAAGCAATGCGCCGAACCCTGCTAGCAATTTAACGTCTCCGCCTGACCATGCACCCAGTATCCATAGAATGTATCCAAAAATAAATGAAATCAAAGCCCCTAAAAGACCCGACATAACTACAAGCAAGTCTGAGATGTAGATGCCGTTTAGCGCATGAATTAAGATACCGATGGCAATCATCGGAAAGGTAAGTTTGTTAGGGATTATACCCCTCTTTAGATCTGAATACGCTGCGTAAAGAGCTCCAGAAAAAGAAATTAATAAACAAAAGTAAACTATCATATCAGACCCTTTCTTTTAAGTTCAAATATCATTTGGGTAGTTCTAAGGAAGTCTAGTATGGTTATATTTGATATTTCTTCTCCATATTTCGTATCTACTGGAACCTCTTTTATTCTGCAACCTTTTTTAGCCGCTTTAATCAGCATTTCCATTTCAACTTCATATCTACTACCAGTAATATCTATCTCAGTGACAGTATCTGTTTTAAATGCCCTATATCCGCAAAGGACATCTTTTACCTCTATTCCAGTTATCAACTTAAAAGTATAAGATGAGAGCCAATTGCTTAGCCTTCTGTGGTAGGGCATTCCCACAAAATTTACTAACAACCTAGAGCCAATGACGACATCAGCCTCGCCCTTCAAAATAGGTTCTAAAATTACTTCTAGGTGTGAAGGATCGTGTTGAAAGTCTGCGTCCATAAATACGACGATGTCTCTATTAACTCTCTTGAGTCCAGATTTCAGAGCCTCTCCCTTCCCCCTATTTTCATCATGCCTGATAATATCTACATCATACTTCAAGGCTTCCTTACTTGTATTATCTGTTGAACCATCATCTACTACAATTATTTGGCATTCTTTGGGTATTTTCTCTAATAACTTGCCTATGAATTTCTCTTCGTTGTAGGCAGGTATTATTACACTGACTTTCATACTTGGTCATTATAAAATACGCGAGATTTATAGTTATCCTTTTCTAGTTTAACTGCATGGACCTACTTTCAGAACGCATTAAAAGTTTGATAGACACGAGGTTTGAAAGGTTTACGGAGCCTCAAACACATGCCATTCCTTTAATTCTAAGAGGAAAAAACCTTTTATTGATTGCTCCAACCGGCATGGGAAAAACAGAGGCAGTGCTCCTTCCAGTATTCGATATGTTTCTAAAATCTAATATAGAGGAAAAAGGGATAAAAATAGTTTATATAACTCCCTTGAGAGCCTTGAACAGAGATTTACTCGAGAGAATGAGGTGGTGGTGTGAAAAGTTAGGTATCACCATTTCAGTTAGACACGGCGATACCACAAATGCTGAAAGAAGAAGACAACGGGAAGATCCGCCAGACCTTTTAATAACTACACCTGAAACATTACAAGCGATACTTCCCGGTAAAAGGATGAAAGAGAATCTAAGAAGTGTGAGGTGGGTAGTAGTAGACGAGATACATGAACTTGCTGACAATAAACGAGGCTCTCAGTTAACTGTAGCTCTTGAGAGGTTGGGAGAAATTACGCCAAATTTCCAAAGAATAGGCCTCTCTGCTACAATTGGAAACCCTAAAAAAATTGCAGATTTCCTCGGTAAAAACGTAGAAATTTTACAAGTAGACGTTACCAAAGAATTTTCACTCCAAGTTGAAAGTCCCATTCCAAAAAAGGAAGATAGAGAACTAACATCAATCTTGCATACGAATTTATCTGTTGGTTCAAGAATAAGAAGAATAAAAGAACTTTTGGAAGAGTCTATCTCTCTTCTGATTTTCGTGAATACAAGAGAATTGGCTGAGATTTTGGGGTCCAGATTTAGGTTCTTAGATAAAAATATTCCAGTATCTGTGCATCATAGTTCATTATCCAAAGAAGTAAGGATAGAAACCGAGAACGCTTTTAAAAGAGGAGATATTAGAGGCATAATCTGTACGTCATCCATGGAACTTGGAATCGATATAGGTTCTGTAGATTTAGTTGTACAGTACATGTCTCCTAGGCAGGTAACTCGTATAACACAGAGGGTTGGAAGATCTGGTCATGGTATAGGCAGACTAAGCAAAGGATTTATTATCTCAACCAATGCTGACGACATCTTGGAATCCATGATTATTGCAAGAAGATCATTAAATGCTGATCTAGAGGATCCAAAAATCCATATAAATCCATTAGATGTTCTGGCTCATCAAATAGCCGGAATAGTTCTGGATAAATCAGATACAGATAAAGAGGATATCTATCGTTTAATTAGGAGAACCCTTCCATTCAGAACTCTTTCTAAAGAAAAATTTGATGAAGTTCTATCCATCCTATCTGATTCAAGGTTGTTATGGACATTTGCTGATAAAGTCTCTAGAACGAGGTCAACCTGGACTTACTACTATCAGAATCTATCCATGATCCCTGATGAAAAGAAGTATAAAATAGAAGACGTCTCCCAAGGTCCAATTGGCGTATTAGACGAGTCTTTTGTCGTAAATTACGCTGAAATAGGCACTACCTTCATTTGTAAAGGTCATGCATGGCAAGTTCTTGATGTAAAAGATGATGTGATTGTGGTGCAAAACGTAGATGACATAAGGGGGGCTATTCCCTCGTGGGTAGGAGAGGAGATCCCTGTACCTTTTGAAGTAGCACAAGAAGTCGGTTACGTTAGAAAAAAAATAATAGAAAATCTCGAACACCTAAAACCTAAAGAAATCGCAAAAATATTATCCGATAATTATCCTGTAGATGAAAAATCTATCTTGAGGGCTATAAATAAAATAAATCAGCAGAAAAGGTTAGGTATACCTCTTGCATCTCATGAAGAGGTTGTAATCGAAATATGTGGTAACTACGTTATAGTTAACGCATGTTTTGGATCTCTAGCGAATGAAACATTAGGGAGGATTCTAGCAGACCTTTTAACCGCCAGATTTGGTGCAAGCGTCTCTTTACAAGTAGATCCCTATCGCATTATTTTTGAATTGCCAGTCAAAAGATCTGGGGTTCTATTAGAGATAATCAACGCATTAGAATCGAGTCACCTCTCTGTAATACTGGAAAAAACTTTAAAGCGTAGTCCTTTATTTTTTTGGAAACTATTGCATGTATGTAGAAGATTTGGCGTAATTGAAAAAGGTGCCAGTTTAAACGATTTTGACGTAAAGAAGGCTTTGACTTTGTATGAGGATAGTCCTCTTTATGATGAAGCATTTAGAGAATTGTTGCAGGAAAAACTAGACATAAAAAAAGCAGAATTTGTCCTTGAAAAGATAAAGAATGGAGAAATTAAACTTTCCGTAGTTAGGACCACTAGTCCCTCACCAATATCAAGACTTGGCATGGATTCTACCAGAGAACTTATGTCTCCGAGGCGAGCAGATCGAGCGATATTGAAGATCGTAGAGAATAGATTACTTAATGAAAAAGTTATGCTCCTATGTGTATACTGTGGTGAATGGAGTACTAACCTAAGAGTAAAGAGTGTGCCAGATGATCTGACATGTCCTACATGTCAATCAAAATTTCTCGCGATAGGGAGAATCTGGGACAAAGAATTGCCTAAATTAGTAAAAAAATACAAAAATAAAAAACAATTGGACGAAGAAGAGTATACCAAGATAGAGAAGGCATGGAAAACCGCAAATCTTTATATGAGTTATGGGAAGAGGGCTTTAATAGCTCTTGCGGCGAGAGGGGTAGGTCCTGATGTAGGCGCAAGAGTACTCTCACAAAATAAAGATTATGAAGGATTTTTGAAAGATTTGATTGAGGCAGAGAGGACCTTTGCAAGAACAAGAAGATTCTGGGACTGAAATCAGACTCGGATATTTGCCGATTTAAGAGCAAAAATTAAATAAATAAGTATATTATATTTGAGACGAGGGCGTCACTTGCCTTCCCCTATCAACATTGACGCCCTCTTACCCCCCCTAACTTTTGTGTTTACTTTGTTCAATCTTCTTTATTTTCTAAAAACTTCTTTCTTATTTCCTTTGCGAGTTCATAGCCTTCTATTACGAAAGATCCGGTGTATCCACAATCTCTACATTCATACATATTTACGGTCGAACCATTCACGGCATATTTCAATCTCCCGCCGCCGCACCTCGGACAAAAAATCATCGCGACCACATCAAATTAAGGCTTAAAAATATCATAGAACTTAAGATGCATATTACTTTTCACCTCTTCTACTATATAGGCGCTTTCAAAGGCTATACTTGCTTGTTCTATGGGTCCATAGAGCAAGAAATCGCTAAATAGATGCACCAAGGAATTTAAACTGGATATTAAGATTTCATCTCTGAGATCTTTCTTTAAAATATCCGACATGTAATAGGTGACATTTGCAGGCCCACACCCTACAGGCAAACCAAATGCGGTTTTTGTCATTATATTGCTCTCTATCACATCTCCAATGCTTGCAATGTCGGTAGAAACATTATCTATTAGTAGATTTTCGATATCAAGATCCATTGCAACCTGTAAGAGTCCTTTCTTTTCTTTAGTACCACTTAATAGCGATATTCTTGCTGATGACGTGGTTGAGTGTGGATCAAATGCGAATAAAATTGCATTTTTTACTTTAAATACTTTAATAATATCTAATTCTTTATCTGTATTTGTTGAGGAAATAGAATTGTATATAACTCTATCTAAGATTCCTATTTCGTTAGCATACTTAATTCCATCTTTTCTAGCAGACAAATACCCGTCCAAAATGATGGGTCCCTCAAAAATCTCTGCTACAAAATCCAAATATCTTTCCATTGCCTCAGGAGTCTCGGCTACAACATCGAGGATCGATCCTATGTTATAATTATCAGAAAGTTCTTGTTGTTTTTCGATGAGTTTTTTTGCCTCTCTTTTATCGAAATACCCTTTATCAGCATCTTTAACAATATTGTGGTGAGAGTAAAATATACTTCCTATGAGAGCAATGGGCACCTCTCCAAGTTCTCCCCCAATTCTGACTTTTCCTATCTGAAGCACTTTCTGCCGCATGGGTCGATAATTACTCAAAAAGTATATAAAAAATTGGGTATTCTCTCTTGTCAATGGAAACACAGATTTATAAAGGCCTAAATGAGGAAGAGGCTAAAAGAAGATTAGAAGAGTATGGATTTAATGAAATTGAAGAGAAAAGGAGAATTAGACCTGTAGAAATATTTTTTAGACAATTTAAGGACCCTTTAATAGTCCTTTTATTGATATCTGCATTAATATCCTTGCTAATCGATCATATTAACGATGCTATTGCGATTAGTGTAGCAGTATTGGTAGTATGTACGTTAGGTTTTACTCAAGAATATAGATCAGAAAAATCCATTCTGACCCTTAAAGAGATTGCTATACCGGAAGCAAAGGTCATAAGAGAAGGCAAGAGAAAAAAAGTCCCTGTTAGGGAATTAGTTGTAGGAGACACTGTTTTAATAGAAACAGGAGACAAAATCCCGGCTGATGCAAAAATCTTGGATTCAAAAGCCCTTGAAATAGATGAATCTATCTTAACTGGTGAATCAGTTCCAGTTCCAAAAACGAAGGAAGATATCATCTATATGGGTACAATAGTTAACTATGGGCGGGCATTAGGAGAAGTCGTCTTCACTGGTAAGAATACAGAGTTAGGAAAGATTGCAGAGGCTATTCAAATTGAAGACGAAAAGACTCCATTACAAATTAAACTTGCGGAATTAGGTAGGCAAATAAGTATGATTGCTGTTGTTGTATGCATCCTTGTATTTTTAATCGGTATATTTCAGGGGATGGATAAATTACTGATGTTTACAGCAGCAATTAGTCTCGCAGTTGCAGCCATACCTGAAGGATTGCCTATAGCGACTACTATTACTCTAGCTCTTGGCGTCAATAGAATGGCAAAGCGCAATGCCATAGTAAGAAGATTGCCCTCCGTAGAAACATTGGGAAGTGCCTCAATTATTTGTACAGACAAAACTGGCACCCTCACTAAAAACGAGATGACTGTGAAGCAGATTTACACAGACGATTTCATAGATGTCAGTGAAAACTTTACAAAGAATGAAGAGATAGTAGATCCCAAAGAAGATAGACATCTTTCTTTTTTGCTGACTCTCGCAACTTTATGCAACAACGCTGAACTAGAGGCATCTGATGGAGAAATAAATGTCATAGGATCCTCCATAGAAGGAGCTCTCTTAATTTTGGCCAACAAATTAAACATAAAAAAAGATGAACTTGAAAAAATTTATAAAAGAATAAACGGGCTTGAATTTGATTCTTTAAGAAAACGTATGTCTACAGTCCACAAATATAACGAAAGAGAGATGGTATTTACTAAAGGCGCCCCCGAAGTAGTTTTAGACATATGCTCATATATTTTTACAGAAGGAGGTATAGTAGAATTAACTGCTGATAGAAAGAGAGAGATAGAAGAGGCCTTCAGTGCCATGGCTAAACAAGGATTGCACATACTTGCCTTTTCTTACAAAGATAAAACTCATGGAGAAGAACTGGAGAGCAAAATGGTCTTCACAGGGCTTATAGGAATGTACGACCCTCCAAGGGAAGAGGCTGAGGAATCGATCAAAAAATTCAAAGAAACAGGCGCTAAGGTCATTATGTTAACGGGAGACTCAAAAGAAACAGCAACTACTATAGCAAAGGATTTGGGATTATTAGAGGAAGGTTTGGTTATTTCATTTTCTGAAGAAATAGATTTAGAGAAGTTAGAGAGAATAGTGGATAAAGTTGAAGTTTTTGCAAGAGTTTTCCCAGAACATAAGGTGGATATCGTAAGAGCGCTTAAGAAGAAGGGTTACATAGTTGGTATGACAGGGGACGGAGTAAACGATGGTCCTGCCTTAAAAATGGCTGATATTGGAATAGCGATGGGTAAGACAGGTACCGACGTAGCAAAAGAGGCCTCAGATATTATATTAACCGATGATAATTTTGCCACAATAGTGAGAGCTGTAGAAGAAGGAAAATCCATCTACGACAACATAAAGAATTTTCTACATTTTCAACTATCAACAAGTATAGGCGCGGTAACTACGATTTTGGGTGGTATGATAACGGGATCATTAATCCTTAATCCAATACAGATACTTTGGATAAACGTCGTCATGGACGGTCCTCCTGCCCAGAGTTTAGGAGTTGAGCCATCTCATCCAGAAATTATCAAGCGCCCTCCAAGAGATCCGAGTGAAAAAATACTCTCAAGGAGCCCTATGAAAGATATACTTTTAATGGCCCTAATTATGAGTTTAGGTACCCTAGGAATTTTTTATATGGGAATATCAAAAGGATTTCCTGTAGAAAAAGCACGGACTTTGGCATTTACTACATTTGTAATGTTTCAAATATTCAATGCGTTGAACTGTAGATCAAGGGATAAGTCATTTTTTAGGTTAGGAGCCATGTCAAACAAGTATCTTATAATATCTGTTATAGGCGTGTTTTTGATGCAGTTAGCGGCTGTGTACTTACCCATCTTACAAGGAATATTTGGAACGGTATCGATAGGAGTAGAAGATTGGATCAAGATACTGATAGCATCTTCCTCGATATTTTTGTTCTTCGAAGTTAAAAAGGCGCTAAGCCTCTAATTCCAACTCGAACATTACGGCTTTGCCCGCTATGAAGTTGTACAATACTAGCAAAATTATGTTAACTAAGGTGAAGACAGTTCCACAAACTAATCCGGCCAGCCCTCCTAACAAAGAGACAAAGTATGCGGATTTGTCAAAATATCCAATATTAGTAAACTTAAGCAATGACCCCATTAAGATTCCAATAAAGAGTCCAAAAAAGCAGTATACGAGTAACAAACTTTTAAATGCTCCAGTTAAATAAATTCTTCTTATTTTGTATCTCATAAACGCCCTCCTTTATATTAAAAATCTTTTATTATACTTTTAACTTCTTCTATTATTGCTTTTAGTAATATTTTACCTTTTTTCGCACTCGCTAATGATGGATCTCCGATTGTACCGCTTGGCATGTCTTTTATGTGAAATTTGTCGAGAATATGTATTTTTTTTGTCTTTTTTATTATTATTTTTTGATCTTCTTTTATATCTTTAATATTAACTAACTCAGGTCTCAATGCAAGCATTAAGGATGTTTCTGCCTCTCCAGCATGTAATCCCTCTTTCTCACAAACCTCTTTGATCTTTTCCTCTATCAATTCCCACCAATTTATAAGGATTATTTTTGCGCCTGTCTTGGAACTAACTCTTTTTCCAGTGATTTTTATTGGACTAGTATTCCCTCCATGACCATTTAAAAAAATTATTTTTTTTGCACCATGTTTTATGAGGGACATCATCAACTCTTCTAACATATTAATAATTGTCTCCGACTCTAAAGAAACCGTTCCAGACCAGTCCATTAAACTTAATGAGTTTCCATAGGAGATAGTAGGGGCAACAATTACTTCTGTTTCTTCTGCTAATTTTTTTGCCATCTCACTTACGATTATGGTGTCCGTGCCAAGAGGAAGATGATGACCATGCTCTTCTGTAGCACCTACTGGAATTAGGACTACTTTTTTTTGTAAAAGCGATTCGGTGTCATTCCAAAAAAGATCCTCCAACAAATAACCCTTCATTTTTTTCACCCCAAATTATATTTACACGCATATACGAGTCCAAAGGGACCAGACATCATGGAATCTCCTTTTGGCGCTGCTAAAAAAACTTTATCGCACGTCCTAAGTAATTCTCTATGAGGCCCTACGACAGAGATCATTCCTACGTCCTTATAATTAATTGTATCAAAAATGAGGGCGCCGTGCCCCCCATCATTTAGTAAATCGTCATTTGAAAGTGAACCCTCACAAAGACGTATGACTAACGACTCAAATTTTTCGGAGGTCATGTACCTTGTATGATGCTCGAACACCCCCATTATGCTACCATTTTTTATGGTACAACAAATTGTATGTCCGTTACCAACATTCACAAGAATGGCAGGATCAGAAAAACAAGAGGGATCAGATAATATTCCAAGCATCGCAGCGGTACCGGTGTCCATCAATAAGATTTTCTTATAAACGGAAGATTTTAAGAAATCCAACAAAGATTTCATTCTTGTTAGAAAGGGCGGAACATCGTCTATCCAGACAAGACATCTTGGATCTCTATTTTTTTGTACCATTTTTTTTAGAATCCTAAAACGATTAACTCTATCTTTGACCCCTTTGGTGAACCCGTGATCTTGAACAGCGATGGCGAGAATATCAAAATCGAAATCTATGTTGTATGTCTTAATCCAAGAAATAAAGCGAGATATATCAAAATCATTTGTGACTATGTGCTCATATCCTATAGACTTGAATTTTGGGACATCTTTCTCTTCTATTATTTCTATACCTATTGATTTAACTTGTTCTATATCATCTCTAATTGTTCTTGCGCTTTCTTCAGTCATTATGACTTTTAGTCCGGATTTTAAATGACTCCTTATCGCATGAGATAGTGGTCCACCTCCCATGGTGTAGCCAGAGAAAACAAGATTTTTACGCATTTTTGTAGCCTTTTTAACCTGATTGGCAAGGATTTTAGTTGGAGATGGAAGCACGAACCTTGTACAATTTTCTATGGAAATATCGTCATCGTACAACAATATTTCCTGGGTTCCAACACCTACGTCCACGCTCAGTATTCTCATAGATACGTTCTCCTCTTATATGGCACGTCTAAGACTTCTACTATTTTTTCCGCAGTTTTTTTACCAATTCCTTTTACTTTGGTTAAGGTCTTTTCGTTTCCGGCGAATACTTTTCTCGGAGTACCAAACTCCTCAAGGAGACGATGCGCTAACATAGGACCAATCTCTGGAAGTCCTGTTATCAGGTATGCCTGTTTTTCCCTCAACGTGAACAGCCTCGGCTTTGGTCTTATATTGGGTATCCTATCGTTCTCCTGCTGCTCTCGTTTGCATAGCGTAACCAAAAGGTCAGCAGTCTCTCTTGAGTTCAGAGTCTGGAACACAGGGACCGCCTCGTTTATCTGTAATCTTGCCAAGCATCCCCATATTACACCAGAATCTACCATTCTATTACCTAAATGCTCTGAGATATGTCCTTCCACGATTAAGATAGGGTTCTCATATGCATCTTTTAATCTGCTTATTTGATCAAATAACCTCCCCATGAACAATGAACTTAGAAAATCAGAGACGCCTTTTCTTTCTACCGCAATTCTATCAGAAATAATGTAATCAGCTACGGTGAGATGCTGTTCCTTAATAACTAAACCCCTTTCTACCAGCATATCTGGGATAAACGATCGCATCTCCCGCTTATCTACGACAATTTCCAACATTTATATCACTACCAAAACATTTTTCATTTACAATCATCCCTTTTTACTTAATGGTCCTGGAGAGCCAAATTGATAAAATGGAGTTTACACTTAAAAACATAATGGAATTTACAAAAAAACTGGAGGATCCTACCTATATGGACGAAGGGTGGGAATTCCATCTAGAAGAGACATTGATCTTGACGCGATCTCTCCTAAATATGGCGCGGAAATCAGACATTATGGATTCTTTTGTTAAAAATATTGCCACCGTTGAATATTTCTTGCAAATGGTTGAAATGAACTACAAAGAAGGCAGGACTGCGATGATTTTTGATATGTTTTCAATAATTAAAGAAGAGTTAGAGAAAGGAAACAATACGCTTAGAGAGTACAGAGAGGATATCTCCGACTAAAGAAGGGGCTTTACTTAATTTTATGCTTGAAATGTCGTCTATTCTTGAATATTCTAATATATGCTCTCTACCTTCTCCGAAGCTATTATTTTTTTTACTTTATTCCATTCTAACAGCGTAGCAACACTGAGAATTATCCAAGATTTTTTCTACTGCTTTTTTATCTATATTCAACTCATCAATCCATTTTTCTGACAATGCCTTATGTCCGTCTCCCCTCTTAGCTCCTAATTGATATATCTTTACTTGTTTACCGTCAATCTTAATCCTATCTCCGAAACTGCTTCTTGTGGTTTGACAAGCAATGCAATAGGGACTTATGGCAGAACCAAATCCAACTCTATAATCTTCTGTCTGCTTACTAGGTTTGTTGAATTCAATGGTTGTCTTTCTGCCTTCTTCCGAGACAGGTCCGAAGATCGAAACGTAATCTCGCACAGATTGAGCAAAAGGACAGGATAAAGAGAATATATCTCCATCGTTTCTGTGGGATTCACCTTCAATTTTGAATAGAGGATGTTTTCCTTCCTTAACAGCTTTTACCCAATCATCTAAACCAGAAAATTCCATGGGTTCTAATTTTTCTGCGATTTTTAAGCCAGTTCTCATCAGGCTGCCTTTAGTGAATTGAGTACCTACAGTTTTGTTTAATTCCATTATCATTTGCAGAAAGCTTACCTTTCCAAGATCCATATTTTAATACCTCCTTTTTCTTACAACAGAGATTTAACCTCTGGTAAGATTTTTTGCATTTGTATTCTAATGTAACCTAGACTTGCGTCGGTATCTGATATAACGCCTAGAACCGCTGAATCATCTATGGATGTAAGGAATACATTTCCTTCTTCGCCTTCTGCGATGACAAACTTAACATCTCCCTGTTTTAACTCGTCGAAAGAAACAGAAATAGCTCCATAAGAGGCTGAAAGCGTTGCTCCGGCATCATCTTTACTTATTTCTCTGAAAAGTGCTTCAGCAATTATGAATCCATCCATACTCACCAGAAATGTGCCTTTCACACCAGCAACGTCGTTCAATTGCGATATTACTTTCTCAATCTCCACTACCATGCGGCAAACACCCATTTAGGATTTTTTCAATATCATCTGCAGTAGGTTCCCTTAACCTATACTTTTTGAGGAGATCTTCCCTCCCAGTGTTTATTAGACATATATCCATGCCAGAATCACCATATATCAATTGATCTTTATAATGCTTGCGAATCACGTTTATATCATCATTAGAATAGGAGATCAAGTCTACTATTACACTGTCCCAATCTTCACTCAAAATTTTTTTAACAAAATCAAGTCCCATTTCTTCTTCTTCCTTTTTTATCAGTTTTGAGTGGGCCAAAAGTACTTTACCCTGATCAAATACTACCTTGAATTTGATGATTTCTTCTTGGTTTTTAAGGTATCCGTCAATTAATCCTGTAAAATTATTGCATGAATTATCTTCTAAGAAATATATGATATCATCCTTTCTTAATTCTCTTCTGCTTTCTTTCTTTATTCCACTCGGGAAAATCATGGTATATCTATTTTTTTTCAAAAACATAAAAATTATTCAAACAATTAAGTAATAAAACAAATCAAAAATGAGATTCTTTTTTTGTGATTTTTTATAACTCAATTATTTTTACTCCTAAAAAAATGCTTCTATTTAAAAATGCTTATAATTAGTGGTTTTATAAGAAAAGTACTAGTTTCTGTCTCACAGCGAGTTAATTTTAATATAAAAGTTATGAGCCAAATTTGTGTTGAATTAAAAAAATTTGTTTCAATCGTGATCGAAGACTGAAAATGATTTAGGAATACTCCAAGTAAAAAATATTGAGTAAAGAACGGTCCATTTAAGTACTTTTAATAAAAGATAACTTTTAAAATCTTCGAGGCAAGGCTAATGCCCGGAAAAACCGAGAAAATAAAGGAATATCCTTCAAAAAAAGCAGTTAATTTTTTTAATGCTATTTGGTCTACCGGAGTTATAGAAACTAAAAAAGGTAATACTCTATCTAAAAAAGAAGATGAGATCCGAAAGTACATATTGAAAGAGTTTCCAAAACTAAATAGAGCTCCAACTGTGGAGGAGATAAGTAAGGCATTTAATTTTTCCTCAGATGAAACAGTTGATGTATTAAAGAAGTTAAATGCATTGGACATCATATATATGGATGAAAAAACCAGCCGAATATTAGGCGCCTATCCTTTTTCCAATATAGAAACCCCCTATAGAGTATCAATTAAAGGAATCGGAGGAGCATATGCTATGTGTGCTATAGATGCCTTAGGAGTATCACCGATGTTTAAAAGAGAAGTAGACATTGAATCTTCTTGCGCATACTGTAAAAAAGAAGTTAGGATCAAAGTGAAAGAAAATGAGATATTATCTTACGATCCAGAAGAAACCAGAGTTTTGATAGGTCAGAAAAGATCTAAATGCGCCGCAACCTCAATATGTCCTATGATTTTATTTTTATGCTCAAAAGATCATGTTTCAATATGGAAATCTGAGAAGGGTGAATTAATTGGAGAAGACTTCGATCTACAAGATGCGCTTTTCATCGGGAAGGGTATTTTTGAAGATTTTTTAAAATAGATCTATATTACTCTAAAAGACTTAGAATTTTTCTTGCTCTTTTTTTCGCGGGCTTTTCAATATCAGGATGCACACCTAACTCTATATTAATAAAATCCTTCAATGTTTTTACAGTCTCCTTTGTTCTTTTTCTAGCATGCTCTTCGTTTAGTGGTTTAAATCCCTGAAGTTTTCTTGGACCTTCTTGACCCCCTTCTGGAATGTACCAATCTCTAATACTCAATCCGCACCCAGCTTGAAAAAGGAGATATCCCAAGGGTGTAACTACAGGAGGAATCCCCAACTCCAAAGATCGTTTGGTTATCTTGTGAACGTCGCTTTCGCCCCATATCATGTCATATGCAACCATCAGGCTACCTCCTGAAGGAATTAAATCACCAAGAAGCTTAAAAAGTTTGATGTCAAGTTCTTTTTCCGAGAGATCTAGAGTCTCTCCTCCAGAAAAACTCACCTTTTCGAAGTAGTCTCCATCTATCCATCCTTTTATCGAAATAGATTTACGACCTTCGCTGTAGATACCCATGAATACTGGAGGATCAGAATTTTGATCGAAGCTGTCAATGAGGTGGAGTTTGAAGTATCTCTGCTCTATGTAACTTCGCTTTCTCATTTCTACATGGAGTCTATATCCGTTTAGGACTTTGTCTTTGATATTGTCTAAAGGATGCAATCTCATCACCTTAAATTCTTGAAAGATTAGATAAAATATTATCGTACCTTGCCTCTTGCAAGGCTAGCGAAAATACCTACGAAACAAAGAACAGCAAAAACGGTGAATGCTGTTTTCGCACTACTTAAAAAAAGTGAATAGTATTCAGGTGTTATTTGGACCCTCCCGATGTATATTGCAAATATCAGCATAGCAATTCCCATGCTTAGCATCTGTCCAGTCAGCCGCATTGTTCCAATTGTTCCAGAAGCGACTCCGTAAAATCTATTTTCAACAGAACTCATAACCGCGTTAGTATTTGGAGAAGAGAAAAGGGCTAAGCCAAAACCAAGGAGAATTAAACTGACTACTATGAACTCTAAAGTTGTTTTATCGTTTAAAAAAGTGAAAAGGAAAAGTGCTACAACTGTTAAAGACATGCCCGTAGATGCAACTATTCTTGGTTCAATTCTGTCCGATAGCCTGCCAGCGAATGGGGAAAAAATAGCCATTACAACAGGTTGGGATACCAAAATTATGCCTGCATTTTGAGGGCTAAGCCCTTTAATATACTGTAAATAAAGACTTAAAAGGAAGCTCACGGCAAATGTTGCGCTATAATTAATCAACGCTGCTAAATTAGAGAAAGCGAAGACCGTGTTATTTCTGAAAAGATTTATATTTAAAACGGGACTTTCAACCTTCATTTCCCACTTGACGAACGAAAATATTCCTAAGGCACCCATTAAAATTAGCCATGCACCCGACATCGCTGGCAGCAAAGAGAAACCATACATTATCGCTATAAGAGTGATACTGTAGATTATGGAACCAGCAAAATCGAACTTTTCTCCCTTTGCCTCAGCCCACTCTCCTTTCAATTTCCAGAAAATTAAGACAATTATTATCAAACCAAGGGGTACATTTGCAAGAAAAATGCTTCTCCAGCCCAAATGCTGCGTTAGAAATCCGCCTAAAAATGGTCCAAGAGAAAGACCAGTGTAAACTGAAGCTACGTTTATTCCCAAAGCTTTTCCCCTCTCTCCTATCGGGAATACCGAGGTCAGAATTGCTACACCAGTACCAAAGATCATCGCGCTTCCGATTCCCTGCAAAACTCGGAATGAAATAAGTACAATGGCAGAGGTCGAAATTGCAGCGAGAAAAGACGAAATAGTAAAAATCAGTATGCCGTGGGTAAAAATTTTTTTCCTTCCATATATATCTGCTATTCTTCCGAAGGGAACAAGAAACATTGCCGCGGCTAAAAGATAGGAGGTTGCGACCCAACTTAACAAAACCGCGTCGATTTTAAATTCACTCCCAATCGAGGGGAGTGCAATGTTAACAGAAGAACCCATAAAGGGAGTAAGAAAAGAGGCTAATGTAGCGATAAGTAAAGCGTATCTTTTGTTTACAGCATTATTCATAATTATCCTTTCCATAATAAAACTGATCCATTAATTTATACCCATATAAAAGCTTTATTATGGCTACAAATTAACTTTAAATGGTGCCGCGGACCGGATTTGAACCGGTGACATTCGGATCTTCAGTCCGACACTCTCCCTGACTGAGTTACCGCGGCCATCCTTCTGGAAAAGGTTGAATGGGCCCGGGGCGATTCGAACGCCCGATCTCCGCCGTGTCAGGGCGACGTCATAACCAGCTAGACCACGAGCCCAACCACATTGTATTTAATAGATCAATTATTTAAAGTTTTTAGGGTCTTCCCAGAAAAGTAGTTCTTCATCGATAAACTCCTCTTCTTCCTCTACTTCTTTGTACCAGTCTTTGGTGATAAAACCTCCAATCAAAAACCCAGTTATGATTCCAAATAGGTGAGAGAGAAAACCTGTTGCAGTAAAAAGTATAAAAAAGACGAATCCAAACATCAACGCAGTGTATATTCCTCCTGAATACTGATTTCTCAATGCAATTAAGCAAGCACCTGTCAAACCGAATATTGCTCCTGACGCTCCGGCAGAGATAGAATTAGGCGAATATAAAAAAGCAGGGAGCATAGATAGTAATCCGCACAAGAAATATATGGCTAAAAATCGTTTTTTACCGTATATTTTCTCTCCTTTAATGCCAAAGAATGCCAAAAAGACCATATTAAATCCTAAATGGGATAAATGAAAATGAGCGAACATAGAGGTTAAGACTTGCCAATATGCACCGTTGAAAAACGTGTTCTTAGAAAATCCGAATGTCCCCATCCAATAGTCATTTATCTGCAGTACATTATGGCTTAGGTAAGCCAAAATCATATAAATAAAGACGTTGATTCCTATCAGAACTACAGTGAGTCTCATGTAACCAACTTATATTTGTCTAAACTTCTAAAATTTAATAAAAACTTTCGTGTAATTTTCAGTTAGACCTACAAGGTAAAATAGTGGCTTCGACATTTTAGATTAGAATCATTAGAAAATTAAAAGGTGGGCAAGATTAATATCTCTATACCAGAATTGAATCATCGTATGATATACAGATCAGTTAAAGACGAATTAAGAGAAACAGTATTAATGAAATTGAAAAAAAATGATAAAATTCTCCCAGAGATAAAAGAAGATGAGTATGGTGTAAAGGACAAGATAATCCCTGCTTTAGTGAGTAAGAAAGACATACTGCTCATGGGACAAAGAGGTTGCGGAAAAACCGAGACTGCTAAAGCAATAGCAAAAAATTTCCTGGGTGAAATAGAAGTTGTTAAAGACTGCGTAGTTAACGACGATCCTAAAAATCCAAAATGCCCTTGGTGCATAAACAGAATTAAAGATGGAGAAAAACTCGACGAGGAGACGAAAATTGTTTCTGAAGAACAAAGATTCAAGAAGGTTCCTGCCCACGGTGAGATGAGAATAGGTGAATTACTGGGCTCTGTTGATCCTGTCAAGACCATAAGAGAAGGCTATTCCTTAGTAGATCCGGAGAGTTTTGCTCCAGGAGCCCTACTCCAAGCAAATAGGCGAATTTTGTTCGTGGATGACCTAACTGCCATGCCCGTGAGGACTCAAATAGCATTTAATAACTTTTTGGACTCAGGAGAAATAGCAACCGCCCGATATCCGATAAAATTTCCGGTAGATTGTTTGTTAATAGCAGCAGCGAACCCATATGAATACCAATCTCTTGATAGAGTTGCGGAACCATTGAGGGACAGGGTAGAGATTATCCGAATGGGTTATCCTAAATCTGCAGAAGATGAAAGGGAAATAATGCTGGAGAGGTCCTTTCACGGCAGAGACATCTTCATGCCAAGATGGTATCAAGATATAGTGGTTCATTCAATTCGTCTTGCAAGAAAGAGCAAGGATATCGATCAAAAGGACGGGGTCTCGGTAAGGGCTACAATTAGTTCTTATGAACATTCATTGTCATATGCTGAGGTAGAAGAGAATAAAGTTCCTTCTTTAGATGATGTCTCCAGTGGAATTAATCTCGGGCTTGGAGGAAGGATTGCCAAGAGATCTGGATTCTTTTCTGAGGAAGAAAAAGAAGAAATTATAAAAGAATTGGTATTTGGAGAAAATGGAGCCTTTAGGTTGGTTTGTTGTAATTATAGAGATCATATTGGAGAAAAAGGCATAAAGGAATTAATAGAGCAACTGAGAAAGGATGTCGGGAAATCGGATCCTGATCTAACAAAGTACAAGGATATTGATACCGAAGTTTTGACTGCTAAGAACATATCTAAAAGAGAATTTCTCAGCGACGCTTTAGATTTTTTTATGAAGGTTTATGAAGAGGTTTGTACATGAGAAATGAAGCCAAGCATGCGCTCGAAGAACTCGAAAAAGAATTTTTTAAAGAGGATAAGGACGTTCCTAGGTCTAGGGAGCCCTCTAGTTTTGAATTGGACGAATATATTGCAAAGAAATCTAGGAGATTAAAAAACAAGACCCTCATGTATAAAAGCAGAGCAATCTTCGGATTAAAAGACACTTATAGAAAAATTGATCCCTGCATATTCGACTCGGTGTTGAGGGGAGTGGATGAGACCAAAATTGAAAATGCAGTTAAGGAATTGGTCGAAGTTAAGGAAAGTATATTCAAATTGAGAAAACCTTCGAAAGGTCCAAAAGAACCAAAAAAAGATGTTTCTCAGAAAAAACAAAAGTATAGTGCTTTACTGGAATTAAACAGTGATTTGTTGCGCAGAATATTAGAAAGAAGGGATAGATTAATTAGAAGAAACAAGTGGATTGAAAAGATTTATAACTTGATTCCTCAACGTCTCAAAGAACTTATCATAGTTAGCGATGAGTATAAAGGAGTATAAAGGGAAATTAAAACCTCCAAAGAGAGACCCACCGATGATGAATCTTTTGTAGAAGTAGATGAACCCTCTGAAAGCCTACTTCCAAAAATAGAATTTAAAGCAATATTAGGATTGCTCAAGAAAAAAGGATACTTAAAAACAACTGCAGACGGATATTTCTGGACAAAAAAAACAGTCGACGTTTTAGGAAGAAAATTTCTTGATGAGATTCTGGGGGACATCGGGAGGGAAGTAATATCCAGTCATGGGTATGAACTATCTGATGATCAAAGGGACTATGAATTTGGTGATTCTTATGATTCAATTGTTTTAGAATCAATGTTAGATGCTGGGGCAAGAGATCCTACTTTCTCTTCTATAACAGGAGATGACTTAAGAGTTTGGAGAACAAAAAAAAGGGAAAAACCTAAGAAATCCATAGTTATTGCAACAGATGTGAGCGTATCGATGAAGGGCAAAAAACTATGGGCTGCTAAAAAAGCAGCTTTAGCCCTCTTTGAATTAGAAAAAAGAAGTGAAGATACAAAACTATTCCTAACAGCGTTTTCCGACAACCCTTATAAACTAACTCCTGATGAACTGTTGAACCAAGAGGTTATCTCCGGTACAAACATTTCTAGGGTATTAAAATTCACAAAAAGCATTCTCGCAGATACAGAAGGGGAAAAATATGTATTCTTAATTTCAGATTGCGAACCTCGAGGATGTGATTCTATAGAAGGAAAAATACCAGAAAACATTACAAAAACGCTTAAAAAGTATGAGGTGTCCTTAGATAGTAATATTATTGGCAACTATGTCACATACACATTTTATCAAGTCTCACTACATCGGAAGGGAATTCTTGATACTTCTGTAAAGTACAGTTATGAAAAAGCCTTGAGAGATAGCTATGATAATGCAGTGAAGGCAGCGATGATGCTGAATGAAGGAGGAATAAGGTTGAATATTGTAAACATATTCGAGGATCCTAAAGATTTGAACATTGAGTTTGGGAAGTTATTAGCAGATATAGGGAGGGGAAATTTCCTCCAAACTTCACCTGAAGACCTGGGCAAGGTACTGGTAAAAGAATACGTGGATGCTACAATCGAAGAGATTTAAAAATAAAAAAAATTTGATTTTGCGGAGATTTGGCTGACTATACAAATATGTAATCGAGTCCGATTTCTTCTTTTATTGGTTTCTTCTGATAAAATGTTCCAGGTCCCAATATTTGTGACGAATGTACTCCGGTTATTATCACAACAATTCTTACACTTCCTTCCATTTCCTTGGATATACGGGCTCCCCAGATTACTTGCGCATGCGGATCTAATTGATCTGTAATTAACTCCCCAATTCTATTTGCTTCTCCCAATGTAAGATCTGGTCCTCCAGTTATATGAATCAGTGATCCAGTTGCTCCTCTGTAGTCAATGTCTAAGAGAGGACTGTGTAAAGCCTTTTCAACTACATCTTCTACTCTGTGTTGAGAGTGGGATTCACCGATACCCATCATAGCAACCCCACCGTTTACCATGACTGCCTTTACGTCAGCATAATCGAGATTTATGAGGCTGGGTATTGTGATCGTTTCAGCAATCCCCTTTACACTTTGGGCTATAATTTCATCCGCGACGCTAAATGCCTGTTCTATAGGTAAATGAGGCACGAACTGGACTAATCTATTATTATCAAGCACTATAACTGTATCACAAGATTCCCTCAACCTTTCTAAGCCTTCCATAGCCTTGCTTATCCTTGCTTTTTCCATGTAAAAAGGCGTTGTTACCATGGCTATTACTACTGAACCCTGTTCTTTGGCGTTTTCTGCTATTATAGGAGCAGATCCAGTTCCAGTGCCGCCACCCATGCCTGCAGTAATAAAAACTAAATCTGCACCATCGAAGAGTTTTTGAAATACTTGCTTTGCCTGTTCTGCTGCTTTCCTCCCTATTTCAGGATAGCCACCAGCACCGAGTCCTTTTGTTAAATTCTTTCCAATCAAAATCTTCTTTACTGACCTAACTATATCTAGATGTTGTTTATCTGTATTCACGGCTATTGTTTCTGCTCCTAAAATTCCTATGTTGTGAAGACGGTTCACAGTGTTATTACCCGCGCCCCCAGTGCCAACTACCAGTATTCTCGCGTTTCCAAATTCCTCATTCGTCTTCCTATTTAGGTTAATTCTACTAAAATGCTCTCTACGTATTTGTTCTTCTCTTTCAGCATTGAAAAGGGCACTTTTTATTATAGAATCCATTAAATCTTCCTCCATTTAGAATGCAGCCTCCTGTGCCGATATGTTATACTTTGTCAACAATTCTCTTATTGCGGCACGTACAACCTCGCTTTTAGAAGGATATTCACCTGCCAATACTAAGACATCAATTCTATCGATTTGCTGTTTAGGCAATCGTATTGTTACTCTTTCCATCATCTCTTATTCACCCCCTCCTGCGAATGAGTTAATAAGTGAATAACACTTGTGAATAACAACATATATAAATTTTTCCCCAAAATTTTAAAAATAGTTTAAAAGTACGAACTTGTCAAGTTAATAAAATAGGCAAAATGAGTGGTTTTTAATTAAATTTAACGTCAGACAGAGGCTATCTATCAGTCTGCGATGGTTATATATACTTGTAAATAGTTAATAGATGAACAGAACATGAAGGATGGATAACTTGTGAACGCAGAAGGTGTGTACAGTGAAAAAGAAGGTAATAATCGAAATTGAAGATTCGCCAGGCGAAAAAGAAACAATAACAATCCAAGGTGACAACCTCTGGGGTAAATTGTTAAAATATAAGCATTTATTAATGGATATGCCGGAACAAATGGACTTTTCTGGAGATTTAAAATCTGAAGAATATGATTTAACGAGTTTTGAGAAGCCATTCTGGTTTCCTAGTGAATCCAAACTCAAAAACATGAGTAGAAAAGAAAAACTCTTCCTATTATTGAAAGAAATGCACCCAAATGATTGGGTTAAATCTCAGCATCTGAAGCGTGAGTATGTTAACATATTTGACGAAAACATTTCTTTAAGTTCTGTATCCACTTATCTTGCAAGACTTCATAGAGATGGGTTTGTTGAAAGACGAGGTTCAAGAGCCCAAAGAGAATATCGATTGATGAGTGAAGCTATTTCACCATAAAAAACCTGATTGCTCTACTTGAGGAGTCCTGTTCACGTATGAATAACTGGTAATATCAGTAAATAACAGACCCAAATATATTTATGTTCTAGATTAGTTAGATAATTATGCGGGCTAGACTGGGGGGTTGGCGGTCCCCTGTAACCTCAGATCCCGCCATACGGAGGAGTCAAAGCCTTGAGGGCGGTAGAGGTACCCGCTTCTAGACCTATCTGTCTTGCTATGAGCCTTTGCCCTATGGGGTTCGTAGGTGTCCGGAATAATCTCTGGAGAGGGGTGCATTCCGGCTTTGTCTCTGAACAGGCTAGGCCCGGAAGGGAGCAGTCATAAGGTGGTACTGCGACGCTCGTAGGTAACCAAAGAGGAGTCAAGCAGTTAGTAATCTTGAACCGGCGAAACTACTCACCTCGAGGCGCGTCCGCATGTCGGGGTAGCCAAGTCTGGTAAGGCGCTGGCCTGCTAAGCCAGTGGTCGAAAGACCTCCCGGGTTCAAATCCCGGCCCCGGCGCTCTTTTTTTTACAAGGGAACTTCTTGACGTGATAGATTCTAAAAAGTAACTTCCTTATAGTTTATTCTTCTTTCTCAACCATTCTATTATTACTATTTTCGATCACTAAAATCAGGAAAAAGATAAGAAACTAAAAAACAAAGAAAGATATGTTACTGATAATTAGAGCGAGTATCTCAATCTCGGGAGATTTAGATGGGATTTAATATGTCAAAAAGAGGAAAAAGTGAGTGGCCGCCAAAAAGCAAGCGTAGAAGAAGGATCATTGCTGTAGGCATAATTTTGATTTTTGCCTTATTATTTTTTGCCACGGATAGGGGGACTGATGTTCTTGATGATGTAATCAAGACCATCGAAAACACGATTTTGAAGATAGAAGAAAAAATCAAAGAGACAGACAACCCATACATCAAAACGATTTATAAATTTATCAAAGGTGTACTGGGAGGATTGAGTAACGTTTTAGAGGAATTTAGAGATTTTTTGAGCGATATCGGCGAAAGTTTACCTGATATTTTCCTCTATGCTGGGCTATTGGTTTTATTAGCCTTTCTTGTTGCATATTACTTTTCACCTTGGCTTGCTCTTATTATGCTTGCTTTACTATTAATGGCAGGGTCGTTTTATCTCGGTACAGAACACAATTCCAGAAAAACTTTTGATTATAATAATCAAATACCGGTTTCTGAGTATAAAAAAGAAGTGTCAATCGTTTCAATGGAAGACCTAAAAGAAATGGATAAAAATGAAGAAGTAAAGGTAGAATCAAGGCTCTATAAATACGCCGACGGGAATTGGTATCTTGTAGGAGATGGGATGGAACTAATAATTACCTGGAAAGATATTGAACCGCAAGATCAATGGAATGGTAAGACTGCAAGAGTAGAAGGATACTACATTCCAGAACACAAAGGAATAATCATTTGGAGTGTTGAATTAATTTGATGAGCGAGTAGATTTTAGTAAATTTTATATAAAAGATGTATCTTTCAATCTTAAATTTAAAAAGATGCGGATTCTGGAGCTTTAATTTATGAGTAAAAAGAGAACTAAACCGTCTTGGTCCAATTGGGCATTCAAAAGAGCAGAGAAATACATTAATAACATTGAGAAAACTGAAGACCTAATTAAAGATGTATCAAAGAAAGCAGAAACGCATCGGGGAAGGTTAGATAGAACTTGGGAAGATTTAAACATACTCATAAAAATGGTTAATGCTAGGATATCCGGAGATTATAAAATTTCTAAAAGAACGCTGGTGTTAATTATCGGTGGTTTAATTTACTTTTTAAACCCGTTTGACTTAATACCTGATCCAATTATTGGATTAGGATTTATCGATGATGCAACAGTCCTTTACTATGTAGTGGATTCAATAAAAGAGGATATTGAAAAATTTAAGGATTGGTCTTCCTCCTCTACTTAAATAAAAATTTCTTGGTTAGTTTAAGGATCACTAACCCGATAATTATTACAGTAATTGCTAAAATGACAATAAATAGGCCTATAATATTCAGAAATGCAGTATAAATTGGTTTATTGAAGAATTGCTGTTTAATTTGGGGAAGTAAGAAAACTGTATTCAGGAATTCACTCGGTGGAAAAGATTCTATTTCTCCGACTGCGAGTGAATACTTTCCCGTGTTGTTTGAATTGAAAACTTTGATAAAATAAGTTCCTTCATTCAGGTTTTTTCTTGCTTCGGGCCCTCTAAGGTAAGAATCGCCACCGAATTCCTCAAAATATTCTTCCCACGTATAATTGGTTCCATCCAGAAACAGTATTTGTTTTTTCGCTGGATCAGTTACTTCCACTGAAAATTTTCTTTTATTCTCGATGGGTATATCCGGAACCAATATGTTTAGGTAAAGATTAAAGGGCTTATCGGAAATTATTTTGTAATAATCTGGGCTTCCCATCACTTCGCCATAATATGCTTTTGATATCTCAGGATCTTCTATGATTATCGGATTTTCTTCTGATGTGTTTACTTTTATTACCAGTCTAGGCTGATGTGCAATCGTAACGGAAATTAAGAGCAAAAATAAAGGCAGAGATGACAGAATTAATTTTCTCATGATATTCATGAGAAATTAGGATTATTTAAAAATATTACGTAGGTACATCAATTGTTCAGGTAAATTTTATTTCAATCAACATTAGAACGCCTTCATTTACTGCATTAACATGACTCATATTCGGTCTAGGGCGCCTCTCTCAGTTGAATCTTTGCTTTTAATTTCTTGGTACCTCGCATCACTATAATTTCTGCTATTTCCCCTACTTTCTTTTTGATTATCTCTTTTCTAAGCTCTTTTTGGTTTTTGATTTCAGCCCCATCTAACTCCAATATTATGTCTCCAGGTTTTATTCCGGCAACACTAAGAGGACTACCTGTATAAATTCTTGTTACTAAAACCCCTTTGTTGGTATGAAATCCATAGTAGGATGCCATACGCTCGTTTACGTCTATTCCAGTAGCAATACCAAGCCAAGGTCTTATGATTCTTCTATGAGTAATGAGCTCGTCTGCACTTTCCTTCGCTAAATTTATTGGTATGGCAAAGCCTATGCCTTGAGCATAGGGAATGAGAGCGGTGTTGATAGCGATAATTTTTCCTTCGGTATCTACAAGGGGTCCCCCGCTGTTCCCCGGGTTTATGGCTGCATCAGTCTGTAATACATCCTCGAATATTCCTCTATCACTTTCTATGGTTCTATGGAGGGCACTTATAACTCCCGACGTTACTGTGGGACCTCCTATAAGTCCCAAAGGATTTCCCAGAGCAAATACGGTTTGTCCTACCTTGAGTTTGTCCGAGTCCCCAAGCCCCCCCGGAGGAGGATCAGCCTCAATCTTAACCACAGCAATATCAGTAAAGGAATCGACACCCACAAGCGTCCCTAAATGTTTTTCTTGGTCGGGTAGAAACACATCCATTCTCTTTGCCCCCTCGATAACGTGATTGTTCGTAAGAATGTAGCCTCCAGAACGTAAGACTACTCCTGAACCAACACCTTTTAGGGGCTCTTCGTGATAATAGAACCCGTGACGGTGTGGGACAAGTCGAACGGTGCTAATGTTCACCACGCTTTTAGTTGCTTTTTCAATCGCCCCTACTATTTTAGATTCGTCTATAAACATTTTAATCCTCTTTTTTTACTTCACCTGACTTGAAAAAATAGAATAAAAAATAAGGAAAATTTTAACTCTATAATCGCTGGTGCTGATGTATTTCATCGTATTTAGAAATACACATCATCAGAGCGTCTTCTAAATCTTCTGTTTCTTTAGGTTCGGTTGATTTTTTTAGAAGTTCTTCTATTTCCTCTTTTATATCATTCAACTCAGCAAGAAGTGTTGCATTCCCAATCCTTTCCCGGAATTTATCTCCCAATTCTCCCATTGAAGCCACCTCTATTTTGAAACCATATATGAATTTCTTTTCTTATGTATCGGGTATGTGTACAAAGTATTTGTGTTTAAAATTTACGGTTTCAAAGTAGTTTCATCGATCCGCCCTTTTATAGATAGGGACTTACTTCTCTGTAAATACCCTCGAAAAGGTCAATCGTCCTGTTTATGTATTAAGTATTTAGAGATAAAATTAGTTTTTAAAAAGAATTAGTATAATTTTAAATTTCCAGAATTAAAAGAGTTTTTCATATGTTAAAATCAATTTGAAGCTAAAGTAAACTATTTATAATCTAAATACAGGTTATAGTGCATGAATCGCATAATTACTAAACTAATCGTTGGATTTGTGGTAATTACGATCCTTTCAGGGGTTATCGCCTACAACATAGACGATCTCTACCTGATGAATAAAGGAAACGCAATCGTTTATCTTCCAGATACTTTGTTCAGCGGTACTCAGACATCTCTATTGATACAAACAACCGATTTAAGCGGTTTTCCAATAGGGAATGAGCGTGTTAACATTCTACTAAAGACTAAAAATAAAACTTATCATCTCTTCGATGGTAAAACAGACGAGAGTGGATCTACTCAAGCGATTATTAATGTTCCTAATTTTAGTGGCGAGGCAACATTATTGATACATGCAGTAGGGACGGATGTTGAGAGCAAAATCGAAGTTAAAGATACTTATAGGATAATAATCGCGACTGACAAGCCAATATATCAACCCGGTCAGACTGTCCATATTAGAATTCTAAGTTTCCAAGGAGTTGAGCCAAAGGCTTCTAATAAAGAGGTTAAATTGGAGATAAACGATCCTGATGGTAATATTATTTACAGGAAGGAGCTAACACCAAATGAATATGGTATAGCGAGCATTGATTTTCCACTATCAGATCAGTTGCCCCTTGGAAACTACAAGATAGAGGCTAAAGTTGGAGACAAAAAAGCAAAGAAATCTGTTCTTGTAAAAAAATATGTTCTTCCCAAGTTTAGCATAAATATAGAAGATTTAAAACCCTGGTACTTAGTAAACGAGAGAATAAAAGGAAAGATATCCTGTAATTACTTTTTTGGGAAGGAAGTTGAAGGAAATGTAGATATAAGCGTTCATGCGTACTATGGTGTATGGAAGGAAGTAAACCGTTTATCCGGTAGACTTGAAGATGGAGAATTCGATTTTGATTTGGATCCTGTGGGTTATGCCATAGGAATACCGTTTGAGAAAGGAAGCGGATTGATAAGATTAGACGTCGAGGTGACAGATGAAGGAGGACACAAAGAAAAAAAATCTATTTCTTTACCTATATCTGAGAAGCCGATTCTTTTAACGCTTATTACGGATAAAAATATCTTAAATACTAAATCGACCTATTACATAATCGCAAAATATCCAGACGGTTCTCCGGTAGAATATGCTGATATTGAGATATCCCTTGATAATACTCGAACTTATCGACGGAAAACAGATGGTAGAGGTATAGCAACCTTTGAATTTATCTTTCGTGGAGAAGATTCCCTAAGTGTAAATATATTCAAAGATTTTTATTCGTCAAAAGAAACTTTCTCATTGCGATCTTCTGATGGATTAAAAATAATCCCTGAAAGAACAACCTATGATATAGGAGAGAAGGCTAAATTCGATGTTTTCTACAGAGGAGACTCACTCACAGACTGGGTATACTACGATGTAGTATCAAAGGGGTTTATAGTTACAACGGGTAAACTTAGACTCACTGAAGGGAACGGGAATTTTTCCATTACTGTAACTCCTGATATGATCCCTCTAGCAAAGGTAAGGACCTACAAGACTCAACAGGACCTTAAAGTAGTAAAAGATACCGCTGTAATTGGCATAGTTCCTCCAAATGAATTGGCGGTTGAAATAACTAAAGATAAGGGTCAATACTTACCTCATGAACCCATTACATTTCATTTCAAAGTTAAAGACAAGGGCAAACCAGTTGTATCCGTTCTTGGACTTTCGATCGTGGATAAATCTGTTTTTGAATTAAGCGAGCGATTTTCTGGAATTGAAAAATTGTATTTCGCTTTAGAAGAGGAGTTCATAAAGCCTCAATATGAGATTCACCAATATGTATTTTCAAATACACCCAGACCCATTCCGATAGAAAATGCTCCAAGACAGGTTCAAATAGGTGAGTTCGGATCTGAGACAACCATAATAAAGACGTGGCAGAGGGATGTCCAGCACGCTAGTGTTTTAAGAGATAATTCGATAAAGAAATTTTGGCACGGCCTTGCTTTTTCTTTTATATTCATATTTTTCGCAAGTTTTGCTTACGCAGATTATAGAGTGCTTAAAAAGTATGGGAAGTTTCCGGCTATCGGGTTCTTTATCCTATTCGCAATTTTCTGTCTACTACCGATTTCTTTTTACTTGGCGCTAGTTTCGTCTCCTCCTCCTGTTATAGTAGAGGAAGGGGTGTTTATGGACATGCAGAGGGCTCCTGGTTTTGCCATAGAGGAGGCAGTAATGGTTAAAAAAACTATGGGAAGGTCAGAAACTTTTCTAAAAGAAGAAGAAAAAACAGGGGCAGCAAAAGAAGGAGAAGAACACATTAGACAATTTTTCCCAGAGACATGGTACTGGGAACCTGTCCTCATTACTGACAGGAAAGGAGAAGCAACCATATCTCTTATTACTCCTGATTCTATAACTACTTGGGAAGTCTCAATAATGGCCTCTACCAAAGATGCTAGACTAGGAGTAGGCAACGAAGACATAACTGTTTTTAAAGATTTCTTTATAGAACCCGATATACCTGTATCCGCGATAAGAGGAGACGAGTTTCCGCTCAGAGTATTGATATATAATTACGACAACAAAGATCACGAGATTGACGTAAAGATAATCGAATCTGAGTGGTTTGAATTACTATCCAATCCGGAAAAAATAATCACAGTAAAATCTAACAGCGTATCTAGCGTTGAGTTTAATATTAGACCAAAAACGGTAGGAAAACATAATGTTACTATTTACGCTTCTTCTAAAGATAAAAAAGACGCTATAATAAAAGAGATGAGGATCGACCCCGATGGAAAGGCACTTATAGGAATAAAAAATGGTGAATTAAACAACGATCAAACTGTAAAGACTGATTTAATATTATTACCTAATAGAGTTCCGCAGAGCGAGAATACTTTTGTTAAGATTCAGGGAGGAATGGAATCAGTAATATTAGATGGTGCAGAAGGTTTTATTCATTTTGTATCCGGGTGTGGTGAACAATCTTTATCCATGCTCTCTGTTGATATCTTAGCTTACCAGAATCTCTTGAATAAAGAAGGTGTTACTGAAGAACAGATGTTTAAGTACGAGAACATGATAACTCAAGGAATTCAGCACGAATTGATATACCTCAAGGACGGAAAGGATGGTGGAAGAGGAATCGTTTGGTTTCCGCATGATAGAGATGCTCATCCTTGGTTAACTTCCTGGGGTCTATTAACATTTCAGGATGCCAAAAACTCTGGATATACTATAGACGATAAAATTATAGAAGATATGCAGACATTTCTCGTTAACCTTCAAAATAACGATGGCTCATTTGAGTTTCCTGAATGGGGATTGTACGAGACCACAAACCCAATCTTAAGAGCAAAGAAGGTGGCTACCACTTCTTACATCATACGCGCTTTAATATACTCAGGATACTCCCCCAACAGTCAAGAAGTTAAAAATGCTATAGGATATATTGAGGGGAACATTAAAGATAACTGGGATGATCCTTACACGTTATCTTTGGCGTTAATTGTTTTGGAAGACGCTAACGGCAATAGAAAGTTAAGAGACGAAATTGCTGATCGCTTAATTGAACTTAAAAAAGAAGAAAACGGCACAGTTTACTGGACTTCTGACATAAACATGTACTCAAATGCAGAACACCGAGGATTTAATAGATTTAACGAGCGTACCATAGAGACAACAGGATACGCCATAATGGCTTTACAGAGACATGGAGATCTTGAAGTAGTTAGAAAGGCAGTTGACTACCTGTTAACTCACAGGACCGGAATGGGAGGTTTCTTCACCACGCAGGATACTGTTGTAGCATTTCAGGCATTGAATGGTTATGGCTCAATTCCTATCAAAGATTTGACCGTCAAAACCTATATTAATGGTCAGTTGATAGAAACTATACGTCTAACAGAGGCTAACAAAGATATTACATATCTAATCGACCTTAGACCGTACCTCAAAGAAGAAAATACGGTAGAATTGAAGAGTAAGGGAGAAGGGATCGCTCTTTACCAGATATACTTGGAACAGTACCTCGCTTGGGAAGTTCTTGGATTGGAAAGACCTAAAGAACTCTTGCTCAACATAACCTACGATGCTAAAAACATCAAGGTTAACGATGTTTTAAGCGCTCATTGTAAAATAAAATACCAAGGAGAGGCAGAAGAAGTAAGGATGGTCTTAATAGATCTTAGGGCACCTGTAGGTTTCTCTTTTATAGAAGACGACTTCAAGGCTCTGGTCAATGGTGATAAGATAGATAACTATGAAATAAAGGGAAGACAGGCTTTGGTTTACATAGAAAGTCTAAAAAGAGATGTTTTAGTGGAATTTGATTATAGATTAAGAGCCGACAAGCCAATAAAGGGTACTATTCAAGGAGTTAAAGCATACGACATGTACAACATGAACGTGAGGACGGAGATGCCTCCAGTAGAGATCACTTCCTTTGTCTGATCTTATTGTGCGATAAGTTTAATTATGATAATTGCTACCTACATTATGCTTGGTTAGATTGGGCTCGTGGTCTAGTTGGTTATGACGCTGCCCTTACAAGGCAGAGATCGGGCGTTCGAATCGCCCCGGGCCCATTTTTTAAAGGACTATCAAAAAAAGTAAATAACTTTTATAAGCGATTAAGATAGTCAACTCTAATAAAATTAGGGGAAATTTATTTGTATCAGCGAAAAATAGGAAGAAACGACCCCTGCTCATGCGGGAGTGGAAAAAAATACAAGAAATGTTGTTTGTCCGAGCATGCGAGAATAAAAAGAGCTGCACCTATATTAAAATCAAAGATAGATGATTTTTCTAATCTCGAACGATTTAAACAAGACATAAAAGACTGCGTCTCATTATTTTTAAGTGATATTGAAATTCCCGATGAATTTATCCAGATGAGAGTTCATGACTGGTTCATTTTTAACTACACTCTTTCAACTGGAAAAACCATACTTCAAACCTTCATAGAAGAAACCGCAAATCAACTCAGTGATGATGAACGAGAAATCCTTGAAGAATGGAAAGAGACAATATATGGTGTATTTCAGGTAACAAAAATAAATGAAAACGAAGGAGTTAATTTAAAAGATATTTTTACAGGAAAAGAATATTTTGTCGAAGATTTAAGGGCTGCAAAACCAGAAACAGAAAATATAATCCTAATAACGAGAATAATGAGGGTTTTTGATACCTCATATTTTTCCGATTCTGTGATGTTCTTTCCAGCAAATTTTAAAGAAAGATTATACGAGTTTGGTATGGAACAATTTAATATATTTAAAAAAGAAAAAGCAGATTTGGAATGGGACGAGTTCATCAAAGAAAAAGGATATGTTTTTAGCCATTTTCAAAAATAATTAATCCAGAAATTTTAGGTTTCTAATTGGATCGATGTCCTAACTCGTTAACAATAACAGTTTGAGTTGGATAAGCAAACTCGATTCCTTCTTTTTCAAACCTTTCTTTGATGGAAAGATTTACTTCTTGTTGAATATCCATATATTTAGCATAGTCTCCAGTATTAACGTAGTAAGCAACTTCAAAATTCAAACTAAAATTACCAAATTCTTTAAAATGAACCCTGTCTAAATCAGCCAATTCAATTTTATCAAAAGCCTCTTTTATTATTTCTAGAATTTTTTTCAATTTTTCGGTTGAGGTGTTGTAAACTACTCCAAAAGTAAAATGAATTCTTCTCCTCTCCATTTTTTTGTAATTACTGACTCTGGTATCGGTCAATTCTCTATTTGAAATAACTACTTCCTGACCCCACAAACTCTGTAGCCTAGTACTTTTTATACCGATTTTTTTAACCACTCCTAGATTATCGCCGACAATAATAAAATCTCCAACCTGGAATGGCTTATCAAAATATATAGAAAAAGAAGAGAAGATATCGGATAGAACATTTTGTAAAGCAATAGCAATGGCTATTCCTCCTATTCCTAAACCAGCAACTAAAGCCGAGACATTATAGCCTAAATTTGATACAATGAGGATAACTGCTATACCCCACAAGACGCCCTTAAAAATTTTGCTTAAGAATTCAATAACAGATGTATCGGCTTCTGTTTCTTCCTGCTGTCTCTTCGCTATTAATCTGTCAGTACCGTAGTCAAGCAGATTTTGGACACCTCGGACTACATAATAGATAATGATCACAATTAAAAGATAATACAAAGCCTTTTCTATAAAATTAGGTATTTGAATAAATTGTAGGGCGATAAATAGAGAAAGCAGTATGTAAAACGGCCAACCCACTTGATCAATAATCTTTATCAGTAAATCGTCAAGTTCAGTTCTTGTTTTAGCCGTTAATTTTTTTATTTTATTGACTGCCCAGTATTTAAAAATTTTAAAAACAATGATTGTTAATACTAAAACGGCTAAAGCCAATAAGTAATTCTTTACAGAATTATTCCAGATTGTGAAAGTTAAAATCTCCGTAAAATTTAATGCCATGATGTTGTTCAAGATTTAAATTCATTTATATTTCTTTTGTTCGTTAAAAAGTTACAATTCTTCTTAAGAAATTTGAAAGCATTAGATTTATATTTTTTAATTCAAAAACCAGAATGAACTCTGTTTAGACTGTGGTAAAAATTTAATACTTTACTGTTTATTTAATATCCTAAAAAAGTTTGGTTTTAAAAAAGGGTAAGCAAACCCATTAATTTTTATAGATTTATTGAAAATTATATTTTTTTGGGTATCGAAAATATGGAAATAGAGGACGCCTCTCTCAAAAAGGCATACGAGAAGTTCAAAAAGAAACAAATGCCAAAGTTCTTCAAGAAATTCGGATTAAGTAGTTCAAAGCTGAGGGAAAATGAATTTAGGGAAATAAAAAAGGCTCTTGAGGCAATATGGAAGGATGAAATCGATTTGCAGATCAAGTACTACGAATCTTACTCGAGTATTCCGATAAGAAAGATGAATAGATCGGAAATAAAATATTCAACCAGAAAAATAGATCCATATATAATAAAGGTTGACAATTACGAATGGATCAACGATCTTGGGTATGCATACGCTTTAAATACTTCTGCTACGAAATTGCACCCAATATTATTTTCTGAAAGAAAATATGCTCTTGGTACCACTCTCGTTCACGAACTAGGTCATCTAAAGCATGGGAGAGCAGGTCTAATATCGATGGAAGATAGAACTGAAGGCGAATGTTACGGTTTGGAATACTACTACGCAAAGAAAAACCCGTCCCTTAGTCACAGGCGTAGAATAGGTGAGATTATGTACGCACGCAAAATACTTTTTAGAGAGAGTAGAACATTTACAAAGGCTTTTTGGCGATCTTATTACGTTTTAAAAATTCTTGACGGAATAGCAAATGATCGATGGAGGACCGAAGAAGCAAAGGATGAATTTCAGAGAGATCATAAGTTTAATCTAGATGATATAAGTCTCACTAAAGAAGAGGCAAGGATAGAGAGAATAAATTATATAACAAATCATGAATGGGTAAATTTCGTTACCGAATGGATGCGAGGAGAGAAATTGGAACCATCTTCCAATTTGGAAACCCTCATCCAAATTCTTGACGAAAAATGGTCTTCTGATTGGGAAGTAAAAGAAATCGAAGAGAACGGCATAGAATGGAGGCATTTAGGTTAGATGAATCCTTGACTAATAATAAATTTTTGTTTTAAGTGCTGAAATTTTCCTGTTAAAAAGTTCTTATATGTTTATTTACAAAGACAAAAACATGATAGGTATAATCTCAGATACTCACGATAGATTGGAAAAAATAGAAAAATCAGTAGAAATCTTCAACGATATTGATGTAGAGTTAGTAATACATGCAGGAGACTTCATATCGCCTTTTACAGCAAAATATTTTTCAAAGTTAAATTCAAAACTAATTGGCGTATTCGGAAACAACGATGGAGATAAAATGACATTGAAAAAGAGATTTGATTTCGCAGTTTTAGAAGATTTCATTGAATTTGATTACAGAGGAAAAAAAATATGTGCAATTCATGGTGATAATGAAAAGATAGTTGATGCTCTTGCACTCTCTGGAATTTACGACATCATAGTCGTAGGACATACTCACGAACCTGAAATAAAAAAGATAGGAAAAGCCTTAGTAATAAATCCAGGAGAGGCTTGCGGTTATCTAAGCGAAAGATCTACCATAATTAAATTTGATCCAATTACGTTAAAGGAGGACATCATAGATTTGTAAGGTGAACACATGAGATATCCTGGACTAATAATTATTTGTATCCTATTCATTATTGGATTGTTAACCTTCTACAAACTCTTAGATGCGGTTCTGTTAGGTGCGGTATTCGCCTACGTTGTGTACCCGATAAACCTAATATTTTTAAAATATACAAAGTCAAAGGATGTATCGGCAGTTTTAACCGTTTTTCTAGCAGTAATTCCAACGGTATTAATATTCATATACGCTTCTTACGTCTTTGCAAGAGAAGCAACATTATTGTTTTATAATATTCCTCTAGAAGACCTGAGGGCTATTTTTGCTGATTTATTTGCAAAAATACAGTTGGAACAGTTATCAACGGACATTGTACAGGAATTTTACAACGTTGTTAAACCTCTCATCGTAACGAGTCTTCAAAAGATTCTTCAGATTCCGACCATAATATTGAAAGCATTTGTTATGGTCGCGACTACTTTTTATTTCATAAAGGATGGCTCTAAAATCAAAGAGTTAATCATTCAAATCACTCCGGATACGATGCAAGACCTCGTAGCAGATCTCTTCGATTCAATGGATCTAATATTTCACGGAATGTATATAGGTTGTTTCTTGACCTCAGTGCTGGTGGGAGTTTTTGCTGGTGTAGGTTTTTATATAATGGACATTCAGTACAGTTTATTACTTGCCACGATTACTGCAATAGTCTCTTTGTTACCTGTAATAGGACCATGGCTCGTTTATGGACCTCTTTTCATAATTTTCTTTATTCAAAATAAGACTACCCTGGCTTTCATTGTTCTCATCTACGGGATCATTTTCTTATCTCTCATTCCTGATATATACTTGAGACCTCATCTGGCGGGAAGAGTTGCGCGTGTACATCCTCTTATAATCCTGTTAGGTTTTATAGGAGGACCCATGGTATTCGGAGTGATAGGATTCGTCATAGGGCCTGGAGTACTAGGTTTAATTAAGGCAGTAATAGATACGTACACGGAGAGATCTACGTGAAGAGATTAATTCTTATGCTGATAGGCATTACAATCCTATGTTCTTTTATTTACTGGGTAGGATTAGATGAAATAAGGGTTGCATTCGGGAACTTAGAACCTAAGTATATAATCTTGGCAATAATTGTCCAGTTTATAAGCATCCTGTTCTGGCATTTAAGATGGAAACTCTCGATAAAAGCTATTGATCGTGAAGTAGGGAATAAAAATCTGTTTTCCATATTGCTCTGTGGTATATTCGTGAACAATATAACTCCGAGCGCTAAGATGGGGGGAGAACCAGTGAGGGCCTACCTGTTAAAAAAATCCACAGGAATACCGTTGGAAGAGGGGTTAGCAACTGTAGCGATCGAGAGAATTCTTGAGATAATCTCTCTCATCGTAGTATGTTTATTTTCATTATTCATGCTTCTTATCGAGTGGAATTTACCTAAAAATGTTTTTTTTAGTGTTTTAACCACGATATCAGTTATACTTTCTTCTTTAGTCTTTTTCTTCTATTTATGCTACGCTGAGAGAGCAGAAATCCATTTAACTGATTTTTTCGTATCGTTTATACGAAAATTATCTTATCTTCCATTTCTCGACAAGTATTTGGGTTCCATTAGAGATTATAAAATTCATAATGCGATTACGACATTTCAAAAAAGCATTCAAATATTGATGAAAGAAACAGAATTTTTGATGGTGGGTCTCTTTTTAGGTTTTATGGCAGTTTTTTTTGATGTTTTGCGCGTAGTTATAGTTTTCTACGCTTTATCTTCTTTGTTCATAACCCTTGGACTATCTATACCCCCTATACAGGTTATAGTACTTGTAATGTTGCTCGCTTACCTGGTGAGTACCCTTCCTTTACTTCCAGGAGGAGTTGGTGTCACAGAGCCAGTTATGTTTGGTCTGTATGTTCTCGTGGGAGTGCCCCATTTCATGAGTGCCGCGATTTCAGTAATAGACAGAGCAATATCTTACTGGTTTGTAACGGCTATTTCGGGCATATTCTCTTTAATCGTTGGATTTACTGAGTTCTGATACTATTTCCTTAATAATTGCTGCTTTCTCAAAGGCTAATTTTTTTGCCTTGATTTCATCTCTGGATTCTGAAAATATCCTTATTATTGGCTCAGTTCCAGATGCTCTAACCAAAACCCAGGTTCCATCTGAAAATATGATCTTTAAACCATCTGTTTTGTCTAATGAATCGTATTCACTAACAATGTTTTCAAATCTTTTGATTGTATCCTTTTTTAAGGAATCAGGGCATTGAACTTTTAGTTTATAACTGTAATATGTGGGAAACTCTTTGTTTAATTCAGATAAAGATTGATCATATCTGCAAAGAATTTCTACCATCTTAGCAGCTGTTAGCGCCCCATCTCTTCCCCATACAAAATCTGGGAATATTACACCGCCATTTTCTTCTCCCCCTACTAACCCATTGAGCTCCTTAAGTTTCCTTGAAACATTTGTATCACCTATTTGAGTCCTTATGACTGCACCATTATACTCTTTAGCAACAAAGTCAATAAGCGAAGAAGTGCCTACTGTAGTTACAACAACGCCCTTCCGTTTTTTTATCAATTCTTCTCTTGATATTATCCCTAGATTTCTATCTCCTGTTAGTATATCTCCATTTTCATCCAAGAAAATCGTCCTATCAGCATCTCCATCATGGGCAATTCCTAAAGACGCTCCTGTTTCAATTATAGTTTTTCCTAAATCTTTTAGAGAATTTACGGTTGGTTCTGGATCTCTTCCGGGAAAATGTCCATCCAATTGAGAATTTATGGTTATGGTTTTGCAACCAAGTTCTCTCATTACATAAGGAGTAACCAAGGATCCGACGTTGTTTGCACAGTCTATTACTACTTTAATTCCTTTTTTTTGGGTTAATTTACTGTCTATTCTGGAAATTATTCCCCTTTTGTATTCTTCTATAAAATTATCATCTTTCTCTAATCTTCCTAAACAATTCCAATTTTTTTTAGGTATTTTTCCTGTAAAAAACATCTCTTCTATCTTTTTTTCATCTTCCCTTGGTATACCAATCCCGTATTCGTCGAGAAATTTTATTCCATTGTACTCTGGTGGATTATGGGACGCCGTAATCATAACTCCTCCACTTGCAATACTATTTCTGATGGCGAATTGAACACCAGGAGTGGGTATAAGATCCAAATCTATTGTTCGACATCCTGCCGATATCAAACCCGCTACGACTGAATGAAAGATCATATCGCTGGATGTCCTAGCGTCACGACCAACGTTTATGGTGCCCCTGTATAGGTCACCAAAGCAAGAGGACACCTTAAATGCGAGTTCCGGAGTAAGATCTTCGTTCGCTATACCTCTTATTCCAAAAGTGCCAAATAGTTTCATGAACAAAAAACCTTTTTTATATGATTAAAAAATTTTGTTTGGTTAAAAATGATAGAACTCTTAACTTCTCTCATAATAACTTTTGGAATTACATATATTGTGGTGCTTAAACTAATACCAAGGCTCAAGGATAGAGGAATTGTCGGAAAGGATGCTCACAAAAGAGATAAACCCGAGATTCCAGAGATGGGTGGAATATCTGTAGTAGCAGGTTTGATTTGCGGCATTTCTGTATCTTATTTCTTTTTACGCGACGATAAGATCTTCGTTGCCCTCCTTTCAATATTGTTGCTCTCTATCGTGGGAATAGTAGACGATCTAATCGGTTTAAGACATATACAAAAAGTTTTACTCGCATGTATAGCGGGCATTCCGATTGTAGCATTAAAACCGGTTCAGACAACCATTTTTTTCCCGATATTTGGTTCAGTTGATTTCTTTGCGTTTTATTGGATACTAGTTTTTATAGGGATAACCGCTGCTTCAAACGCAACAAATATGTTGGCAGGATTTAACGGACTCGAAGCGGGCATGGGTGCTATTTCTGCTTTTACTCTTTTTCTATGCTCTTTATTTTTAAAGTCAAAAATAGCAAGTTTGATCTCAATCTCATTATTCGGAAGTCTTATGGCCTTTCTTTTGTTCAATAAGTATCCGAGTAAAATATTCCCTGGAGACAGTTGTACATTAACGATAGGAGGAACTGTAGGAATTGCCTCTATTCTAGGAAAGTTAGAGTTTCTGGGAGCATTGTGTTTATTGCCAGCCATAATAGATTTTCTTATGAAAGCCACAATTGGCTTCAAGGGGAAATCTAAGCATGGTTCGAGTATATTAAGAGAAGACAATACGATAGAACCCTCTAAATTTCCGTCGATAATACACATGCCCCTTAATATGTTTAGACTTACAGAAAAAGAATTAGTGAATCAGTTGTACGTTTTACAAACATTTAACGCAATAATGACTTTATTAATAGCCATTTTATTTTTGAGGTGATACTTTGAAGATTTTATGCGTAGTCGGAAGCAGACCAGAAATAATAAAGATGGCTCCGGTAATAGAGGAGTTCAAGGATGAGGAATTATCTATCATACATACGGGGCAGCACTATGATTATTTGATGTCAATGAGTTTTATAGAGGAGTTGGGTTTACCAAGCATACAAAAAAACTTGGAGATCGGATCTGGCACCCACGCCTACCAAACCTCTAATATGATCATTGGCTTGGAGAAGATATTTGATGAAGTAAAACCGGATGTTGTAATCGCCGAAGGAGATACAAACAGCGTTCTTGCAGCTTCTCTTACAAGTTTAAAGTTGTTATTACCCTTTGCACACGTAGAATCTGGATTGAGATCTTTTGATAGGACCATGCCTGAAGAAATCAATAGAATATTGACTGATCATTGTTCTGAACTTCTTTTTGCTCCAACTGAAATATCAGCATTAAATTTAGTTAACGAGAACGTATCCCCCAGTAAGATATTCATAACCGGGAATACCATCGTAGATGCGTGCGAGAAAAATCTTCCACTAGCTCTAAAGAAGGAAACATCCACAAATTTAGGCTTGGATGATTTTATACTCTTAACTTTACACAGAGCAGAGAATGTAGACGACGAAAGAAGACTGAAAGAGGCAATAGAAGGTCTGAAATTAATAGAGTATAAAATAGTGTTCCCAGTACATCCAAGGACAGAAAGGAGACTGAAAGAATTTAATTTGTTCGATGAAATAAATAATTCTAAAAATATTTTACTGACAAAACCCTTTGGATATCTTGATTTTTTGAATTTACTCTATAATTGTAAATTCGTCATGACTGATTCAGGAGGAATACAGGAAGAGGCAATTATTCTCAAAAAGCCTTGCCTCACCCTCAGAGAAAATACTGAGAGACCGGAGACCGTAATGCTCGGTGCTAACATTTTGATCGGTCTTGATAAAGAAAGGATTGAGAAATACTGTAATTTACTTTTGAACAATGAAGAATTCTATGAGAATATGACTAAGGCTAATAATCCATACGGAGACGCTACCTCAGGGAAAAAAATTGCAAGGATCATAAAAGAAAAATTTGAGAAACACGAGTTGAAGGTAGAAAGGCCAGATTTTAGGGATGAATTGCCCTACAGAAAAATTATGAAGTTAGAAGAAAAACATGCGAACAAAATGGTAGGAGAAATTGAGGAAGAAGAGGATATAGAAATCATGCTGATCATAGACGGGTCTGGTATGAAACACTTTCCTAAAAAAAATTTTACTTTGAAAAAAGGTCATATAATAGATTTTAGGAAAAGGTGGAAACTATGCTAGGTCTGAAATCCCGGGAAGACATTTTTAAATTCTTAATATTTCTGTCTTTCTTCGCTTTAACTCTTTTGAGTCTGATACTCATGTTATATTTTGGAAAATTTCTATTGGCAGGTCGTTTAAAAGATTTGTTTATCCAGCCATGGATTTTAAAGAGATTGATCGCCAGTATTGTATTGATACTCTGGGCTTTATTTTGGATCTTTTTGTTTAGAACATTGGTTTTTTTAGATTTTTTTTGATTATGTTCCCTCAACAAGATTTTTACCGTATTTTAATAGTTCTTTCATTTCTCCTTCGTCATTAGATTCAGCATATATCCTAAACAAGGGTTCCGTACCGGATGGTCTCAGTAAAAGCCAACTATCTTCCAATATAATCTTCAATCCATCTACAGTATTTATCTCCTTTACTTCTTTATTCAGTACTCTCTCAGGTTTTTTGGCCAGTATCATTTCTATTAAACTATCTTTCCTTTTTTCATCGCAGTAAACGCCTATTCTTTGACTGTAGATCCCTCCGTATTTTTCTATAAGGGAAGAGTAAATTTCAGAAAGAAATCCCTTTTCCGCAACCATATTTGCAACAAGGAGAGATGCAAGAATTCCATCCTTTTCTGGAATATGTCCCCCCATGCTGAATCCTCCACTCTCCTCGCAACCCATCAGTACATCTTTTTCTCTAATTAATTCTCCAACGTATTTAAAGCCAACAGGCGTCTCATACACTTTTAAATTAAATTTTTTTGCTATTCTATCAAGCATATGCGTCGTGGCTACCGTTCTTACAACTGCGCCTGTTTTGCCTTTTTCTGCTAAATATTCTAAGAGTATAGAGAAGACTTGATTAGGATTGTAAAATCTTCCGTTCTCATCTATCATCCCTATTCTGTCTGCGTCTCCGTCTGTGGCTATACCTAACAGAGCACCTGTTTTTTTAACCACCTCTATCAGGTCCTTTAGATTCTTTGGATCGGGATCTGGCGTTAAACCGCCAAAATTCGGGTCAATTTCATCGTGAATTTTAATAACCTCGCAGTTTAAATCTCTCAATATCTTGTCAGAATATCCATTTCCTGTACCATATAATGGATCATAACAGACCTTTATGCCTAAATCCTGGTCTAAGAACCTTTTAATGTGTTCTATATACTCAATACTTGGATCAACATACTCTAAAAGATCTTTATTCTCTAAATCTTTGAATTTTAATAATTTTATCTCCTTTAAATTACTTATTTCATCTTCTATTTTGTCTGTGATGTCTTTTGTGGCAGGACCTGCATACTCAGGAATAAACTTAATTCCGTTATATTCCTTCGGATTGTGAGAAGCCGTAATCATTATTGCTCCACATGCCCCCCTCACTTTTATATAAAAAGCTGTTACTGGAGTAGGACAATTCCTTTTCGGAAAAAAGGACTTTATATCATTTCCTGCGAGTATTTCAGCACACTTTCTAGCGAATGAATCTGAATTTTTCCTTGTATCGTATCCTATGACTATTCCTCTATCTTCCATTCCTCTTTCTAAGATGTAGTTTGATATCGCCTGACAAACTATTGATAAGTTCTCTTCCGTAAAGTACTCATCCATTCTTGCTCTCCATCCATCCGTACCAAAAGATATCATGCGCTTCAACTCCAAGTTTAAAAATGTATATTTTTTATATATTAATTAAGGTCTAACTCTTGAATTATCCTTTTTGAGGGTTTCTCAAGATTCTCCCTAATTTTATCTGGATTATTTATTTCTGATGCCTTCATTGGAGGAACAACGAAAGTATCTTGGGGTTTTAATAAGTTTATGAGATCAGATACTCTCGCTATTTTTATTTGGGAAATTAGGTCTATAGCATGCATATAGTCATCTGGATTATACAAGAGAATCTTATTTAGTGCAACGATTATTACAATACTCGGATCGATAATTGGCGAAGTATAAACAAAATTCTCTAAACCCTCTATCAATAAAACATCATATTTTCTTCTGAGAGTCTCGTGTGAACTTTTTATCGCCGTTGTATATGTCTCTATATAATTCTCAAGTTCAAATTGGTCTTGTACCTCAATAAGGTCATCATCGATTGAAAAAAATCTTTCTATGAGGTCTTCTGAAATAATTGAGAGATATCTTTCTTTATTAAGGAAGACAGTCGTTTTGTCAGAGATTGTGACTCTATCTATTACGAAGATATCCTCAGAATCTTTCATCGAGGCTTTGAAGATATCTTGTGGAGACCACAATCGATGAATCGGGTTAATTAACTTAATTGATTCGCGAATATTAATTGTCTTTAGGAGAGTTTCAGCATCTTTACTGTACAAAAATCTCTTTTTAAGGCATTCTTTTGTATGATCGTAGTGATACCAGTAATTGTGTCCAGATCTTGGTTTGAAAACTACAAAATTTATTAGATTTTCTTTTAAATTTAGAGAAATTCCCCTTGCAACAGTTGTTTTCCCTGAATCCTTGGGTTCGGCTCCCAGTATGATTATATCTGACATTCAACTTCACCGCATACCAAAGATATTTTTGAGGTGAAAGTCTTATTTTATTCGTGCGGTCGTAGTCTAGTTGGTAAGGACATAGGCCTCCCAAGCCTAAAGCCCGGGTTCGAATCCCGGCGGCCGCGCTCATATTTCAAGAACGCATTTGATTGAGCGAAACGAAGCCCCTTTATTTTTTCTTGACCTCGATATTTCCGCTGCCTGTCTCAATATTGATTTCAGCTATGGGACTCTCACCAACCTTTCCTTCTAACTCCCCTCTGGCTTGCCTCCCGGGGGAGATAGTCAAAGGAAAATCAATCTCAATCCTTCCCGAACCTGTCCTAGCTTTAAGATTGAACTCTGAATCAACTGGAAGCAGAAGTTCTACATCCCCTGAGCCAGCGTTGAAATCCCATTTCTTATCATCGCCGATTGAAGAATCCACAGTGATATCACCCGAGCCAGTATCCGCAAAGATGTTACCTTCGATTTTGGCTAAATTCACGTCTCCGCTCCCCGCACGAGCAGCTACATCGTCGGAGACATCAGATATTTCGATTCTACCGCTGCCAGTATTTACATCGACTCTGCCACTTATATCTTCGATCTCAATATCTCCTGATCCAGCATCGACTCGCACCGGACCCTTTAAGCCTTCAATCTTCTGATCTCCTGAGCCAGTATCTGAATCGACGGAAGTATCGTGAGGCGCTTCGATGATGAAACTCATGCTCACCTGTTGCCCGGACCCGAGATTATATTTCAGCAAGTTTCCAATCTCAACCCTATTTCCATCGATCTCGATTGGAGGATCCTTCTTGATCTTTTCTGCTATTTCTCTCGCCTCACCTTCATTCCTTGCTTGTACCCGAAATGTGGATGAAACTTTCAGTTTTCCATTTTCACCTTGAGTGATATCTATATTCCCGCTTCCAGTTTTCACTTCTAATATCAGTGGCTCCTTAACTTTGATCGTTCTCTCGAAAGAATCTTCTATTCCCGCCGTGGGGACGTATGAAGTGATACATCCCGCGATGAATAGAACAAGCAAGGCTACCAAAACTGCTGAAGGAAGATTCGCATTTGCTTTTTTCATTTTTTCGCTCCCCTGTGTGATGTTTTATTTTTCAATTTCTCCTGCGCAACAGGCTATTTTTCTTTCTCTTTCTCCATAATTTCTTTGATTTTTTTCTCCTCCCACTCAGGACCTAACATGCCAATATCAAATCCAACAGAAACTCCATGTATAACCACAGCGATGCCCCATCCTATTGCCGGCCAGAAGAACCACCAGTTCCCCCCATCAGCTAGGTCGATAAAGAACAATAAGGCCATGACCGCGATATAAATAGTGAGATGGCGATAGAATCCTTTGAGCGCAGAGACTCGCTTTTTTGCGCGTTCGTATTTTTCGTTTTCTTCCATTTTTTCACCTCCTACCTACTTTAAATTAGCCCATATAAATATTTTGAAAGGAAAACTGCTCCTTCTAATGAAATAATTTAAGAACTGATTTCGAGGCTCCCTCCACAAATAATAATCTAAGTGGAATTTTTTAGAATTTGGAACGGTTTTTATGAGTTTTTTCAAAATTTTACTTGAAATTGCTGAGAATTGATACTTAGTTTTAAATATCGAAAACCTAAAATACCTAAAAAAAAAGGTGATGAAGACTATGGTGACCAAACCTGAAAGGCGTTACGATATTGATTGGCTAAGAGTACTGGCAATGTTATCGATTTTTTTGTTTCATAGTGCAAGGTTCTTCAATTACGAAGACTGGCACGTAAAGAATAACCAGTTGAGTATCGGCATGTCTGTATTTATTGCATTCATGGTTCTATGGATTATGCCTCTTTTCTTTTTCCTTTCTGGAGAAGGTTCGTACTTTGCACTGACCTTTCGAAGTGGCGGACAATATGTCAGTGAAAGGTTCAAAAGACTCGTAGTTCCCCTCATCTTCGGCATATTTGTTATAATCGCACCTTTACAGGTTTACATCGAGCGTGTAAGCCACCAACAATTCGTTGGTTCTTTTATCGAGTTCTATCCTCATTATTTTGACGGCCTCTACGCATTTGGTGGAAATTTTGCTTGGATGGGGCTCCACTTATGGTTCCTGGAATTTCTTTTTATATTCTCTTTGATTTCACTGCCAATCTTCCTTTATTTCAGAAAAGAAAAAGGACAAAGGCATATTTCCAGAGTAGCTGTTTTTTTCAAAAAGCCGGGAGCTATATTTTTATTTTTTGTTCCTATCTTTATCATGGGACTGATCGTTGGTCTCCAACCAGGGGGTATTGGCTTATTAATCTTCAATCGAGCATTTGGCGGTTGGAGTCATGCCGAATACATATTCTTTTTTATCTTCGGTTACCTGATTGCGTCTGATTTGAATTTCAAGGAAACGATAGAACGACACAGGGGAATAGCACTTGTTATGGGTGTAATTACAAGTACATTATTGATAACAGCAGGGTACTACTTCGACGTCCTCGAACACGAATTTCCTTTCGGAGAAACTTCGGGAAATATTCTGGAGGCGATTATCCGTGCTTCCAGTTCTTGGTTCCTGCTCGTTGCAATACTCGGCTTCGGGAGCAAATACCTTAGTTTCAACAACCGTGTATTGGTATACGCAAATGAGGCTGTTTTACCATTTTATGTACTTCATCAAACTGTAATTGTTACAGTTGGTTTTTATATTATGAACTGGGGTGCTGGCGTGATGGTAAAATACCTAATTCTTAGCACAGCATCATTTGCATTAATAATGACGTTGTATGAGTTTATAAGACGCGTAAACCTATTCCGTTTCCTATTTGGAATGAGACTAAAAAAGGATTGAAATATAATTACCCTACTGCCCGCGCGGTTATGCTCTCTTAACTTCTAAAACCTAATGGTCCCAAGATTAAAGACCGCACTAAGGGATGCTCACCGTTGTCATTCGGATGCGGATCCCGCCTCTTTCTCCTGCACTTTCTAAGAGGACTTGGTTCTCCTCTTGAAGAACGATCCGTGACGTCCGTACGCGGTCGCGGCGATCACGTATGCGAGGGCTAAGAAACCTATGTACCCGGCCTGGGGAATGAAGTACGAAAATACGACGGCCGGGGCCATTAAGGTGACACCCACTATGAAGACCTTGTTGATCTGGGAGATGATACGTTCATCAATATCACGATCGACCAAGCGATATCCTCTCGTGGCGTACTGCCATATTCCGAGCAGTACCAAAAAGGTCACGATTGTGGAGGTGTAATAGAACGCAGACGCGGTATAACAATGAACTGGAGACCCTGGGAGTAACCTATTGGCTTTGAGCACGTTCGTCGAGAAGGGTACTAATGCGGCGAACATTAGAAACAGAACGTTTAACCAGACAAGGACCCCATCCGAGCGCTTGATGAAATGGAACATGTACTTATGCAGTGTCCAATAGACTCCCAGCACCAGAAAGCCCATCACGTATACGTAGAACTCCGGCCACATTTCCATGATGCTGGTGGGATAATGCCCTGATACAGGAGTCCCGAGGAGGTAAGGGACCGAAAGCTCGAACACGAGGAGGGTCATGGCTATGGCGAAGACGCCATCGCAGAGAGCCTCGATGCGCGCTGGGCTCAGACTGGGGGCCCACAGGTCCTCTTGGTCTCTTTTATCGGGTTTGTCACCTTCCACTCCCATCACCACATCCATACGCAAAATTTGTGGGTGAAAGACATGGGTTTGAGAAGAAATTGGGTTTTGGTTTATCCATGTAGTTTTCTCCTATGATTCTTTCAAAACGTTTTTTATCCATTTTGAACTTCTTCGAAATCTATATTAACTTATATTTGTCCCTTTTCCCAAGTTGTTGTTAGGATTTACGCAGTTTTCATAAGATTATTTCCATAATTTTATTCGAAATTGCGATGAATTTATAACTAATTTAATTTTAAAGAAACTCGATGGGTAAAAAAGTATTGGTGGAAAATCATCAGCAACTTATCGAGAGTTCAGATGAGCTTGAAAAAAAGATTTCTATCTTAAAAAAGTGTATTGAAAAA
>CAYFZR010000001.1:0-8474 GCA_964347835.1 uncultured archaeon | reverse complement strand
TATGCCAAAGAAATAGATGTATCTCAAATTTATGAGACGTTTAAAATACTACGAGATAATGGCATAGAAGTTTGGGCGAGCTTTATTATCGGAAATCCTGAAGAAGATGCAAAAATGATTATAAAAACCATCGATTTCGCCAAGGATCTCGACCCAGATGTTGCACAGTTCTCGATTTTGACCCCTTATCCAGGGACGTTACTGTACGAAAAAGTAAAAAAACAAATAAAAATAAATGATTTCGAATTTTACGATGGATTTCATGCGGTTATGGGCACTAAATATTTAAAACCTGAAGAACTGGAAGATATGATGGTCAAAGCAGGTAAAGAGTTCTATTTACGTCCAAAGAAGATTTTAAGAGGTGCATGGAAAATTCTAACTGGAGATTTCGTTACGATCATGGATTCTCTAAGAGCTGCTAATTTGTGTTTAAAACTGGAAAGAAGATTAAAATATACAATTTGGGAAAGGAAGAGCAGACAAATCGCTAGTGGACCCAGTAGGAGTAATTTTTAAATAGAATGTGACCTTAATTATTTTGAGAGATATGAAGTTTAAGGGTAAAATAATCGAAGAAATGAACTATAAAGAGGTAATTGATGCTATAAAAGAGGTTACTGATCTTCTTAAAGAATCAGATGACAGGAACTTAGATGGCATTTTAATGAGATTAATAGAAAGACGAGACCAATTTAGATCTTCTTGCGATCCATTTTTGTTGAAAAATCGAGATCTGAAAGAATAAGATTAAGTATCTATTCTATATCTTGTATATCATACCAGAACCCTAAATCTCTTATGTCCGGTAGTAATAGAAGGGTAGAAACTATACCCAAAGAGATAGTAAAACCCACAAGTATTATTCTGTCTACAATCGTAATAGCAGCCGCGATATCAGGGGGTACAATCATAAGTACAGCGAGCAATATCATTCCACTCAACTCTCCAGTTCCCAAAGGATTGAATGTGGAAGACATAATCATCCCGGCTAAAAGACTTGCTATTGCCATTTTCATCCAATATTCAAATGACGCAAGAGATATACAAACTATAAATACTCTTAAAGCATCCAATCCCCAAATTACCAGTGAAAATAATAGTGTAATCAAAATAGTATCTCTGGATTTAAATATCTTCTCCATGGTATCGGATACGCCTTCCCCGAATCTCGATATGGGAATCATGTAAGATATTTTTCCTAAAAACTTATTTGCGGACAGATATGCCCAGAATTTCTTGGAAAATATGAGCAAAATGACGCATACAAATACGATTGTTAACAAAGCGTAGGTGAGGTAAAGGTACTTCTCCATAACGATCAAAGAACCTGACAACAGCAATAAAAAAGACAATATTATCGCAAATGCGAGAAGATCAAAGAATCTTTCCCATATTACAGTAGAAATCCCGATCCTGAGCTTTATCCCGAATCTGTTTTTAGTTATGAAAGCCCTCAAAAAGTCGCCTAATCTAGCTGGAAAGACGAAATTGAATAAATACCCTGAGTATATGCAGAGCAAAGAGTCTTTTAAATTTGGAGGTTTCGAAACAGGCTTGAAAAAAAGGTTCCATCTGATTGCTCTCAAAATAAAGGTTAATAAATATATGATGATCGCTATGAAATATAATCCTATGTTTAGGTCTTTCACTATCTTTTCTATTTCATCAAAGCCAATTCTATGTGTTATATACAGAAATACGGCTATTCCGATGAATGAAAAGAGTATTGCTTTTATTATATCTTTTCTGGACAAAATATCACCTTTTTAAAGCATGCCAGCCGAATACATGAAAGGCTATCCTCGCAGCGGTTATTGCAGTTATTTCTGATAGGTCATATGGAGGCGCAAGCTCGCATATATCAAAGCCTAACACCTTAGTTTTTCCACATATCTCTCTCAAGAGAAGGTAGAGGTCTTTATTGGTGAGACCAAAAGGTTCTGGATTACCTACTCCAGGAGAGCACGAAGAATCTAAGACATCAAGGTCTATGGATAGGTAAATTTTTTCTCCATCACTAAGATTTAATGAATCTACTGCAAAGCCTATTCCACGCTCTAAAATATCTTTTGCCATAATCTGTTTAATATCTTGCTTCTTGGCGTATTCAAGTTCCTCCTTATCTAAACACCTAACTCCAACTTGGATGATTTCTTCTCCTCCTACCTCCTCAGATAAGTGTCTCATAAATGAGGAATGGCAGAGTTCCCTGTCTTCTAAGTCCGCGTGAGCATCTAATTGTATTATTTTACTATCATAAAGTCTGCTGATATAAGAAACGGTGTGTTCTCCTCCAAGAATGCAAGTTAATCTACCATTTCTTATGAATTTTGTTAATTTTTCTTCTAGCGCATCCAATGACTTTGAGACATTGCCGTGTATTACATTTACATCCCCTATATCTGATATCACCAAGGATTCAAAAGGATCTATATCTAAATCAACGAGGTAGCTATCTAGGTTGAGGGATGCCTTCCTTATTGCATTTGGTCCGAATCTGCTACCAAATCTATAAGATTCAGTTGAATCAAAGGGAAATCCTAAGATGGCTATGTCCAAATCTTCACGCTCTTTGAAAGTATAGCTGAACCTCATATCATTACCTTTTCTAAATATAAAAACCATTAAATACGAATAGTTTACTGTCTCAAGGTATGATAGATCTAATCGAAAGGAACACTGTAGAAATAATAACCACGAAAGAACTCGAAGATGTAATCAAAAAAAGAGAAAAAAGAGCCTATGTAGGATATGAGCCAAGTGGAAAGATCCATTTGGGACATATGCTTACCATAAATAAGATGATCGACCTACAAGAGGCTGAGTTTAAGATAATTATTTTATTAGCTGATTTACATGCTTATTTAAATAAAAAAGGTGAATTAAGCGAGATTAGGGAAATAGCAGATTACAACAAGGACTGTTTTCTGGCAATGGGACTGGATCCTAAGAAGACAGAATTCGTAATGGGTTCAGAAATCGAACTTTCAGAGGATTATTCCACGTATGTGTACAAGTTAGCCTTAGAAACTACGATTAGGAGAGCGAGGAGGAGCATGGATATGATAAGCAAAGAAGAAGCAGATCCAAAGGTGGCTCAAGTGGTTTATCCTTTGATGCAGGTGATCGATATGATAGCCCTAAATGTAGACGTAGCAGTAGGCGGTATAGATCAAAGAAAGATACACATGCTTGCTAGAGATAATCTTCCCAAACTAGGATTTGCCCCTCCAGTATGCGTACATTTACCCTTAATCCATGGTTTGGATGGAGATGAAAAGATGTCTTCCAGTAAAAACAACTTTATAAGCGTTGATGATTCCACGGATGAAATAAGGGAGAAGATAAAAGAGTCTTTCTGCCCCCCGAAAATAGCCGCAGATAATCCAATCATGGAGATATTTAAATATCAAATAATCCCGAAATTTAATGAGATTGAAATAAAGAGGCCTGAAAAATATGGCGGAGATCTAACATTAAAAAGTTACGAGGAGTTAGAGAAGATGTACACCGATGGTAAGTTGCATCCGGCAGATCTAAAAAATTCGAGCTTTGAATACATAGACTTCATTATAGGGAACATAAGGGATAAACTTGGGAGGTAACAGTTTGGAAAGAGAAACAGAGGTTGTTAGGGTAAGATTACCAAAAGAGGGCGAAGTTTTTGGATTCGTTTTTCAAATGCTAGGTTCTAACAGGATTAAAGTAAATTGTGTGGATGGCATGGAGAGGATATGTAGAATTCCAGGAAAGCTCAAGAAAAGAATCTGGATAAGAGAGGGAGATCTAGTAATTGTAAAACCTTGGGAATTTCAACACGAAAAAGCGGATGTAATTTGGAGATACACAAGACCTCAGGCAGCTTGGTTAAAGAAAAGGGGCTATTTATAGAGGTGTCCTCTATTGAGATTAGAGGATTTTGAGAGAAAACACGGTAGAAAACTAAGATTTGAAAAGAGAAAAAAAGATTCTGAAGATATGAAGATTAGACACGAGGTATTCGATAAGCCGACCTTGATGGCTCTCTACGATTTGTCCAACCGAGGTTACGTAAATTACGTCGACGGTGTGATAAGCACAGGAAAGGAGGCAAACATATTCAAGGGAAAAGATCATGAAGAAAATCTTATTGCGCTGAAGATTTATCGTACCGCAACCTCTGATTTCAGGACTATGCTGAAATATATTGAAGGAGATCCAAGATTTACTCGTATAAAACGTTCTAGAAAGGACATTGTATATACATGGGCTCAAAAAGAATTCAAAAACTTAAAAAGGGCCTTTGGCGCAAGAGTTAGGGTTCCAAAACCGATAGTACAGTCAAAGAATGTACTAATTATGGAGTTCATCGGTATAAATGACATACCTGCTCCCAGAATGAAAGATTATCCTCCTGAAAAACCTAAAAATACATACAAGTTGCTTTTGGATTATTTAAGTAGACTCTACTGCGATGCGAAAATTGTCCATGGAGATTTTAGTGAATACAATGTTTTATTAACAGATGAACCGGTAATAATAGATATGTCCCAGTCTTTGGATATTAGACATAAGATGAGTCATGAACTATTAAAAAAAGATATAGAGAATTTAAATAAATTTTTTGAGAAAATTGGAATTGACGTAACTAATTCAGACGATTTATTAGAGGGGATTTTGAAATGCGAGCAGTTCAGCACCTGATTATACCTAAAGAGAGAGTTGGAGTGGTAATTGGAAAGAACGGTAAGACAAAAACAGAAATAGAAGCCAAGACAGAAACAAAGATCAATTTAGATACCGAAACTGGAGAGGTTGCCATCGAGTTGAGAGAGAATCATGAAGACCCCTTCTTGATTTGGAAGGCAAAGGATATAATTCATGCCATAGGCAGAGGCTTCAGTCCAGAAAGAGCACTACGTCTATTGGATTCGGAATGTATTCTGGACGTAATCGATATAACTCAGTTTTCAGGAAGATCCCAGAGTGGAATGAGAAGGTTGAGGGGGAGGGTGATTGGGAAAGGAGGCAAAACCCGAGAGACCATAGAAGAATACACTGGCGCTGATATTTCTGTGTACGGAAAGACAACGTCCCTCATAGGACATCCTCATCAGATAAGTATAGCAAGGAGAGCCATAATCTTACTGCTGGAAGGATCACCTCATCAAACAGTTTATAGGTATCTTGACTCTAAGAAAAGGGACATTAAAGAAAAAGAGATGTATTTATGGGAGAGAGAACAATGAGACTCTTAATCACTTGTGCGTTACCATACGCTAACGGTCCGCTTCACATAGGACATATAAGGTCTACTTATCTCCCTGGCGATATATACGCTAGATTCAACAAAATCATTGGGAATGATGTATTATTTGTTTGTGCTACCGATGAGCATGGCACCCCTATAGTAGTAAAGGCCGAACAGGAAAAAACTACACCAAAAGCAATCGTAGACAAGTACCATGAAATTATAAAAAAGGAATTTGAAGACCTAGGAATCATATTTGATATATTCTCAAGGACTTCTTACAAAAATCACGTTGAGATGACCCAAAAATTCTTTTTAAAACTATATGAGGACGGATATATCTTCAAAAAAGAAGTTTTCCAGCCCTTCTGTCCTTCCTGCGGGAGGTTTTTGCCTGATAGGTACGTTGAAGGGACATGTCCAATGTGCAATGCTCCGAGAGCAAGAGGAGATCACTGCGAGGTATGTGGGAGACATTTAGAACCGAAAGAACTCGTAGATCCCTACTGTATAATCTGCGAATCTACTCCCGAAGAAAGAAGTACAACACATTATTTCTTTAAGTTAAGCGCCTTTTCTGAAGATGTTTTGAATTGGTTAGAGGATAACGAATTGTTGCCACCCAATGTGAAGAACTACTCAATCCAGTGGATAAGGGAAGGATTGATAGACTGGGATATAACGAGGGATCTGGAGTGGGGTGTTCCTGTTCCTTTAGAAGATTCAAAAGACAAAGTCCTATATGTTTGGTTCGATGCTCCCATAGGATACGTATCTGCCACCGACGACTGGGCGAGAGAAAATAAAAAGAAATGGGAAGACTACTGGGAAGGCGACTCAAAGATAGTGCATTTCATTGGGAAAGATATAATATACCACCACGCGATATTCTGGCCTGCCATGCTCATAGGAAACGGGATAAATCTACCATATAATATAGTTGCAGGAGAATACCTCTCCTTAGAAGGAGATAAGATGTCTACCAGCAGAGGTTGGGTTATTTGGATCAGAGAATATTTAGATAAATTTGAACCGGATGCACTGAGATATTACTTAACTGTAAACGCTCCTCTCACGAGAGACACGGATTTCTCTTGGGAAGACTTCGGGAGGAGATACAATGACGAACTGGCAGACGTCTTAGGAAATTTTGTTCATAGAACACTCACTTTTACAGCGAGATACTTTGATTCTAAGAATCCAAAAAGATTTGATTTGGAAGAATTGGACATAGAAGCAATTAATTTAATAAAAGAAACTCTAAATAAGGTTTCTGTTTTAATAGAGAACTTTCAGATAAGAGATGGACTCTTAGAGATAATGAACTTGGCAAGATTTGGAAACAAGTATTTCAACGACAAAAAACCTTGGGAAGACATTAAAGAAAATAAAGATAGAGCAAAAACCACCATCAACATATGTTTAAACATCGTTTCTTGCTTGTCTACTCTGTTACATCCCTATCTGCCCTTCACATCCCAAAAGATTAGAGATATGTTAAATTTGGAAGGGGTTAAATGGACTTCAAAAGAAATGGAAGAAGGACTAAAAATAAATAAACCTAAATTACTGTTTCCAAAGTTAGATAGTGATGTTTTTGATAGAGAAAAAGAAATTTTGGAGAAAAGATTAAAAAAGGGTGTTGTTGAGATGACTGAAATATCAATCGAAGATTTTACAAAGATTGAACTCCGCACAGGTAGGATAGAGACAGCAGAACCAATTAAAGGATCTGATAAACTCATAAGACTTGTAGTTGACATAGGAACTGAAAAGAGACAAATCGTAACCGGAATAAGAGATGTATACGAACCTGATTCTTTGGTAGGCAAGCATGTCGTGGTTTTAAAGAACTTGAAGCCTACCAAAATTTTTAACGTAGAATCGCAGGGTATGATTTTGGCAGTAGACAGTCCAGAGGGTCCAGTAATAGTTTTACCTGAGAGAGACGTCCCTTTGGGATCAAAGGTTAGATAAAAGTATCGTTTTACTACTCTATTTTTATAGAGAATCATTTTAGCTTGCAATAACTGTGTCTGGTGGTATTTAATTATCTGAGGAATAATAAGGAGATAGAAGATAAAAGTTAGTTTCAAGCTTTCTTCCAGAGTCTTATATATTCGTCGTCTAAGCCTTCTGTCACGACCTGCATTCTTAGTTTGCCTTCTACGAATTTGGCTGAAATTTTGTCGATGTTGCACCTATAATATTTCTCTTCGTTTCCAGACGTGTTAATGATTGTTTTTACGTGTTTTAATAATCCCACGCTTTCTAATGATTTAATTTTCCTGTAAACGGTCGCTATGGGTATATCTAGTTCTTCACTTAACTGAAAAGCAGACATTTCTTTTTTGAAGGTAGCCGAAAGTATCTCACTTGAATACCCATTTACGAAGAATTTCAGGATTTCGACGTCTTCTATTACATGTGCATTTTTTAGCATATGAGACACCGCATTGACTCGGAGATTAATAGCATTATAAAGTGGTAATGCACAAATAAACAATTTTCATCTACAAAATTGTATAAAACGTGGACAATTATGTGAACTAAGAATATAAACCTGTTAGACGAGGATTTGATTATAACTGTATATGGCATTTATTGGATTAATAATTGATGTAACATCCTTCTTATAGCCCATATTCTTTATTTTTATTTTATTTTGCACAAAAGGCATTATCACTCAGTGATAGTCATGGATAACTATATTTATCTCGAGTGAAACTATAACAATTATGTGAATGTGGGAGGGTGCTACGGCAAAATAGGCGAGGAGGTGAATAAGTGAGAAAAGCCATAGCACTTTGGGTGTCACTCGTAGTATTCTTTACCATGATTACGCCCGCCCTAGCAAAAGCAATTCATGAAAACCCCTATAAAATAAATGAAGAAATAAGTTTAGGGGACTTCTACGGAAACTATATTATCAACTTCGTGAGATTTACACCAGAAGGTGTAGAGGGAGGCTATGAAGGCGGAGAACTTTGGTTTGAAGTATTACACTTTGACGAAGATAGAGGTAAATATATCGGAAATGCTCACGTCTATCTTCTAATATACGATGGAACAGGTGAAACCCTCTTTGATAAGGTAAAATTCCACAAAATTAACGTCCATGTTGAAATAGGTAGCGCACCACCAACACCACCACCAGTATGTACAGACAACGATGGCGATGGCTATGCTATTGAAGGAGGGGATTGCGGACTAGTAGACTGTGACGATACCGATGCCAGCG